>NZ_JACVVH010000028.1:0-80745 GCF_016647865.1 Pseudomonas sp. S60
GTGAACACCTCAAAAATTGGATAGGTGTCCAACTTTTGTGGGGCAGTCCAGTGATTGCGCTAACTTGTAGATTGTTGTGGAAGACAGTTGCTCCTACAAGGATTGCGCCAACTTAGAGATTTTGTGGAAAACACAAGAAGCGATGTCCAGCGTGTCACCGCTTACATCGCGTGACGAAGCATCTCCACCACCTGCGCATGCAATGCCGGGTCGCCGCAAGCGACCACGCAGCCGCCCTGTTGCGCGCTGCTGCCATCCCAGGCGGTGATGACGCCGCCGGCACCTTCGATGATGGGCATCAGCGCCTGGACGTCGTAGGGCTGCAGGCTGGCTTCCACAATCACGTCGACGAACCCCGAAGCCAGCATGCAGTAAGCGTAGCAATCGCCGCCATAGCGCATCAGCCGCGCCTGCCCGGCGACGGATTCGAATGCAGCCTTGCGGGCGGCGCTATCAAACATGTCAGGGGTGGTGCACATCAGCGTGGCCTGGGCCAGGCTGTCGCAGGCGCGGGTGGCCAGGCGCTTGTCGCCGCTCCAGGCGCCGTCGGGCGTGCCGATGAAGCGTTCACCGGTGAACGGCTGGTTCATCACACCCACCACCGGGCGCTTGCCATCGTTCAGGGCGATCAGCGTGCCCCATAGCGGCAGGCCAGTGATGAAGGCACGGGTGCCATCGATGGGGTCGAGCACCCAGGTCAGCGGGCTGCTACCCACTGCTACACCCGCCTCTTCGCCCAGAATGCCGTGGGTGGGGTAGCGCTCCTGGATCAGTGCACGCATGGCGTCTTCAGCGGCCTTGTCGGCCACGGTCACCGGGTCGTACAGGCGCCCGCCCTTGTCCTCGACCGCCAGGCTTGCGCGGAAGTAGGGTTGAATCGCGTCAGCAGCGGCGTCGGCCAGCTGCTCGGCGAAAGCACGGAATTCGCCAATCTGTTCAGCACACAGGGACATGCAGGAGGGCCTCGTGACAGGTGGAAGGGCCGCATCATACCCCACCCGCCCTTCATCGGCATGGGGCGCAACAGTGCCATCATTGTGGCATTATCGGGCTAGATTTACCCTCAGGCAGTTCGTTGTACTAGGATACCTATCAGGCCCCGCCGCACGCCCAGGATTCGGGCAGGCACCCGCGCGGGGCAGGCTTGTTCCGGACTCATGGACGACACGATGAATACCCACTCGATCTACCCGCAAATCGGCAAAGTCATTGCCAGTACCGGCAGCCGCCATTTCCCCCGCCTGTTGCACGACCTCATCCAGGCCCACCTGTGCATCGATGCCACACAAATCCGCCAGTTGCCGCTCACACCCTGTGAAGGCGCAGGCCTCAGCGAAACCGTGTATTCATCAGCCACCCAGCCCGAGGCCGGCTTCGACGACCCCTCACGCCTGCACCGGATCCGCGGCAGCGGGCCAGCCAGGCTGGAAATTCATGTACTGCGGGCAGGCTCCACCTATGGTTTCTCCGCATTCGAGCGCAGCCGCCTGGACGCTATCTCCCCGCTGTTGCTGCCCATGCTCGAAAAACACGTCCACGCCCTGCAGCCAGCGCCGGGCCGTTCCAGCCCCGAAAGCCTGGAGCAACGCTTCATCGACCGCCTGGCCCAGACCGGCCTGAAACTGTCTGAGCGCGAGCGCCAGGTGTGCCTCGGCCTGCTGGCCGGGCGCACCGCCCCAGAGCAGGCCGAGCAGTTGGGCCTGCGGGCCAACACCGTGGAGAGCTACCTGCGCAGGGCAGCCATCAAGCTGGGCATTGGCGGGCGGCACTCACTGATGCGCTGGATGTACGCCCAGCCTTGAGCCACCGGCGGCCCTCAGTCCCGCGCCAGGGCCTCGATCGGGTCCAGGCGCGCGGCATTGCGCGCCGGCACGAAGCCGAACACCACGCCGATCAACGTCGAGCAGGCGAAGGCCATGATGATCGAGCCGGGGGAGAACACCATTTCCCACTGTTTGACGAACAGCTCGAACAGGTACCCCACGGCATACGACAACCCGACCCCTATCACGCCACCCAGCAGGCACACCATCACGGCCTCCACCAGAAACTGCTGGCGAATGTCCACCTGACGCGCCCCGACAGCCATGCGAATACCGATCTCGCGGGTACGTTCAGTGACTGAAACCAGCATGATGTTCATCACCCCGATACCGCCCACCACCAGCGAGATCACGGCAATCAGCGACAACAGCAGGGTGAGCGAGCGGCTGGTCTTCTGCACCGTCTGCATGATGCTGTCCAGGTTGTTGGTGAAGAAGTCCTTGGTGCCATGGCGCTGCAGCAACACCCGGCTCACCTCCTCTTCCACCCGCTTGCTGGGTACCCCTTCACGCACACGCACGCTGATGCTGTCCAGGTGCCGCTGCCCGAGCACCCGGCCGGCAGCGGTTTCGTAGGGCACCCAGATGTTCAGCTGGTTGCTGGCCACGAACAGGTTCTTGTTGCGCGCCGTTACGCCAATTACCGTGCACGGCAGGTTACCTACCAGAATCACCTGCCCCAGTGGGTCGACGTTGGTGCCGAACAGCCGCTCGCGGGTGTTATGGTCGATGACCACTACCTGGGCCTGGCGCCGCGCGTCATCGGCGCTGAACACGATGCCAGCCGCCAGCGGGATGTTGCGTACCTGGAAGTAGTGCTCGCTGACCCCGTTCAATTGCACGTCCACGTCCAGGTTGCGGTAGCGCACCAACGTGCCCTGGCCAATCACCGGTGTGGCGCTGTCGACGTAGTACAGCGCGTTCAGCGCCGCGACGTCGGCCGGTACCAGGGTTTCAATGTTGCGCGCGCGGCTGTCGCCAAAGTTGCTGCCTGAATAGACATCGATGGTATTGCTGCCAATGGCCTGGATGTCCTTGAGCACATAGCCCTTGGCCCCCTCGCCGATGGCCGAAATGGACACCACCGAGGTAATGCCGATGATGATGCCAAGCATGGTCAGCAGCGTGCGCATGCGGTGGGAAACCAACGCCAGCCAGGCCATCTTGAACGCTTCGCGGAACATGCCCAGGCTGGCCAACAGCCGCCGCGCGCCTTGCCCGCCAGGGTGCGCCGTACCTGGCGCTGCCAGCGCAGGCGGCGCGGCGTGTTTGTACCGGTCACTGACAATCTGCCCGTCGCTGACCTCGATGATGCGCTGGGCATGGGCAGCCACCTGCGGGTCGTGGGTCACCAGGATCACCGTATGGCCTGCGCCATGCAGCTCCAGCAGGATGTTCATCACCTCTTTGCCACTGGCGGTGTCCAACGCACCGGTAGGCTCGTCGGCCAGAATCACCTGCCCGCCGTTCATCAGTGCCCTGCAGATGCTCACCCGCTGCTGCTGGCCCCCCGACAATTGGCTGGGGCGATGGCGCAGGTGCTCGCCCAGCCCCAGGCGCGTCAGCAGGTCACGCGCCCGGGCATGGCGTTGGTCCAGGGGCAAGCCGGCGTATACGGCTGGGATTTCGACGTTGTGCAGGGCATCCAGGTGTGGCAGCAGGTGATAGCGCTGGAAGATGAACCCGAAGTGGTCGCGGCGCAGTGCCGCCAGGGCATCGGCGCCCAGCGCACGGGTTTCCTGGCCACCTACCCGGTAACTGCCGGTGGTGGCGTTGTCCAGGCAGCCGAGAATATTCATCAGCGTCGACTTGCCGGAGCCCGAGGCGCCGATGATCGCCACCAGCTCGCCCCGCTGAATCTGCAAATCGATGCCCTTGAGCGCGAGAAACGCGCGGTCGCCTGCCTGAAAGCTGCGCGTCACCCCCTGTAGACGCAGCAGCGGTTCATCGCACGCGTGGGTAGCGGCCAGGTGCGGGCTGGGGTGCACGTTCATGTTCATGCTCAAGCCCCCGCGTCGCCGGTGACAGGTTCGCCGATCACTACCCGGTCACCCTCCTCCAGCCCTTGGCTGATCTGCACCCGCACGTTGTTGTTGATGCCGGCCTGCACCACGCGCTGTTGCGCAAAGCCCTTGCCATCGAGCACCCGCACCGGGTAGCTGCCATCGGCGTTGCGCACCCCCAGCGCCGCCACTGGCACGGTCAGTACCTGCTCGGCGGTGTCGAGCACGATGTGCACCTGGGCGGTCATGGCGATGCGCAGCCGGTGGTCGGGGTTGGGCACTTCGAACAGCGCGTTGTAGAACACCGCACCGCTGGGCTTGCCGCCGGCGGCGTCGGCCTTGTCGGTGCTCTGGGCGTAATGCTGCGGTGCCGGCTCGGTGCCACGCAGCTTGGCGTGGTAGCGTTTGTCTTCGCCCAAAATGGTGAAGTACACCGCCTGCCCCGGGCTGATATGGATCACGTCTGCCTCCGACACCTGCGCCTTGACGGTCATGGTGTCGAGGTTGGCCAGCTTGAGCAGCACCGGTGCCAGCTGGTTGGCGATCACCGTTTGCCCTTGCTGGGTGACGATGGCCACCACATGGCCGGTGATGGGCGCGTTGATACGCGTGTAGCCAAGGTTGACCCGGGCGGTGTCGATTTCCACCCGGGCGCTCTGGATCTGCGCGTCGAGCGAGCGCACGGCCGCCTGCTGCACTTCGTACTCCGCTTCGGCGTTGTCGAAATCCTGGCGGGAGATCGACTGGTCCGCCTGCAGCTCCCGGTAGCGCTCGTACACCCGCCGCGCCTGCTTCAGCTGGGCCAGCGCCGAGCGCCGTTGCGCCTGCAGTTTGTCCTCGTCCACCTCGGCCTGGCGCAGGGTATTGCGCAGTACCAGCGGGTCGATTTCGGCCAACCACTGCCCGGCACTGACCTTGTCGCCCAGCTTTACCTTCAGCGACTTCAACTGCCCCGACACCTGCGCCCCCACGTCCACCTGCTCGATCCCCTCCAGCACCCCGGTCGCCAGCACAGCGTTTTCAATGTCGCCGCGCTCCACCTGGGCGGTGATGTACTGCGGTGGCTTGGCCGGGGCCTGCACGGCATACAGGCCCAGCCCTGCCGCCAGGGCAACGGCCACGCCGATGCCCCACTTGCGCACTGTCTTCTTTTCCATGAACACGCGTTTTCCTCTGTCTCGGGCTATTGGGCCAACCGGGCCGGTTGGCGGGCCTGGCCGTCGTGCCACCAGGCTGCCAGGCTGAATACATCCGGCACTTTCAAAATGCTGAAGTGGTCCCCTGGCGCCTTCCAGGCGGCCAGTTGTGGCATCAACGCCATCCATTGGGCCTGCATGGCCCCGTGCTCGCGGGCATTGCCGGCGGCGTCCAGGCCAGGGTCGTCCACCAGCACCAGGCGCGCCGGGCCGGTGTAGCCAAGCCCTGGCCTATAGACCGTGCGCAGCGCGGTAGCGAAGGTGCGCACCGTGCCCTGCAGCACCTGCGCCGTTGTGCGTGGCGGCAGTAGCCCGCACTGCACCATGGCCCCGTGCAGCAGTTGCAGTTGCTGGCTGTCACTGGCCTGGGCAAACGTGTTCGCGTCGATGGCCAGCGCTTTGCCGGTGGACAGCTGCAAGGCCTCGATCAACCGCTCCAGCGCCTGGGTGAAGGTGTAGGGCTGGCCACAGGTACCCCCGCCACCCGGCCCCTCGCTGTCGATCAGGGTCAGTGATTGCACCGCGCGGCCCTTGGCTTCGAAGCGGGCAGCCATGGCGTGTGCCACCCAGCCGCCAAACGAGTGCCCCACCAGGTTCAGTGGCCCCCGGGGGTACACGGCGTCGATAGCCTGCACATGCCAGTCAGCGGCAGCCTCTACCGTGCTGTGCGGTACTGCTGCGCCATCCAGCCCCCGTGCCTGCAAGCCGTGCAGCGGCCACTGCGGCCCCAGCGCCTCGGCAAGGCCGATGAAGCTGGTAACGCTGTCACCCGCCCCAGGCACGCAGAACAACGGTGCATGCCCTGGCTCGCCGGCCTGGATGGCAACCGGTGCTGCCGGGCCAGGCGCCGGTATTGGCAGGCAACCGGATAGCGCCTCACTCAACGCCTGCCCTACCGTCGCTACATGGGGGGCCTGCATCAGCGTCCGGTGGTCACCCGGTACGTCCACAACCACCAGTTGCTGGCCTGGCAACGTTTCACGCCACCCCAGGGACGGGTGTTCCTCCCCGCCCTCCCTGGCACGCAGCAGATGCACCGGAACATCGACAGGCGCAGGGCGGTAGTGGGCCAGCGCGCGGCCGTGGGCGAGTTCGCGGCTGAAGTAGTGGCGCAGCTGCCCGTCGCTCATGCTCGCCCACAGGCCGTACAGCAACCCGTGCTCGCGGCAGTGGGCCAGCAGTGTGGCGAAATCAGCCTGCTCATGGTCCAGGCGCTGCAACAACGCCCGTTTGCCGACCCCGGCCTGGCCTTGGGTTTCCCAATAGGCCGTGCAGTTGAGCAACAGCTGCCGCTCCAGCGCACGGGGCCCCTCCCAACGCGCTTTGCCCTGGTCGGCCAGGCGCGGCACATAGGTGTCGATCAACCCCACAAACGCCACCGCCTCATCGGCGCCCCGCAACTGGTTGGCCATTTCGAACGCCAGCACACCCCCGAACGACCACCCTGCCAGCCGATACGGGCCATGGGGCTGCACCGTACGCAGTTGCTGGATGTGGTAACTCGCCAGGCACTCCAGCGTGCTCGGTTGCGGCTGGTCGGCGGAGACGCCAGGCAAGCCGTAGATGGCAAACTCACCTGCCAGGTGCTGGCCCAGCACCGGGAAGTAGAAGTCCAGCCCGGAGAATTCGTGCACCAGGAACAGTGGCGCCTCGGCGCTGCCTGGGCGCACGGTAATGACGGCCGGTGCACGCGCTGTCGGCTCGCCGACATGATCGGCGAGCAAGGCCACGCTTGGCCGCTGGAACACGTCGTTCAGGGTCACCGGCATACCCGCCTTGCCCATGCGGTCCACCAGGCGGATGGCCGCCAGGGAATGCCCGCCCAGTTCGAAGAAATCATCATGCCGCCCTACCTGCGCTACCCCCAGCAATTCGCCCCAGATGGCAGCCAGCAGGCGTTCGGCGCCCCCCTCTGGCGCTACATAAGAACGGTGCGCCTGTGTCTGTGGCACGGGCAGCGCCTTGCGGTCGAGCTTGCCATTGGGGCTCAGTGGCAGCGCGGGCAGGTGAACGAACTGCGCAGGCAGCATGAAGGCAGGCAGCTGGCTGCCCAGGGCACCGCGCATATCCTCGGACGTGTAGGCGTCCCCGGTGAAATACGCCAGCAGTTGCCCCTCCCGTGCAACCACCACCGCTTCGTTGACACCGTCAAGCGCGGTCAGGCAGGCCTGGATCTCACCCAGCTCAATGCGCAACCCATGGATTTTCACCTGGTCGTCGTTGCGGCCGAGGTACTCCAGGTTGCCGTCCGGCAGGTGCCTGGCGAGGTCGCCGGTGCGGTAAAGGCGTGCATTCGGTACTGTGCTGAAAGGGTCTTCAACAAAGCGCTCGGCAGTGAGCGCTGCACGGTTCAGGTAGCCACGGGCCACCTGCACGCCGCCAATGTACAGTTCCCCGGCAACGCCCTGGGGTACTGGCTGACGCTGGTCGTCCAGCACATACAGGGTGGTGTTGGCGATGGGTTTGCCGATGGGCGTGTTGTCCGGGGTGGTCGTGCAGCGCCAGGCACTGACGTCGATCGCCGCTTCAGTGGGGCCATAAAGGTTGTGCAGCGCCACCGCAGGCAGTTGCGTCTGGAAGCGCCGTACCAGGCTGCCCGGCAGTGCTTCGCCGCTGCAGATTACCCGTTTCAATCCTCCGTGCGCCGATTGGCCGGCGGTGGCAGACAGGAACACGTCCAGCATCGACGGCACGAAGTGCAATGTGCTCACACCCTGCGCCTGAATGACCTGCCGCAGGTACTGAGGGTCGCGATGGCCACCGGGCTTAGCCATCACCAGCCGGGCACCCGCCTGCAACGGCCACAGCAGCTCCCATACCGAAACATCGAAGCTGAACGGGGTCTTTTGCAGGACGACATCATCGCGCCCTAAACCGTAGGCGTCCTGCATCCACAGCAGGCGGTTGACCACGCCGGCATGCTCGTTCATCACCCCCTTGGGCAGGCCGGTGGAGCCTGAGGTGTAGATCACATAGGCCAGGTGCCGGGGCGTGAGGGCTGCCACGTGCGGGTTGCTGTCTGGCAGCGCGGCCCAGCAAGGGGCGTCGAGGTCCAGGCGTTGCGTGTGCTGCAACACGTGCCGGGTGGCGGCATGCACCAACACGGCCGCAGGCGCGCTGTCGGTCAGCATATGGGCAATGCGCTCAGCCGGGTAATCGGGGTCTACGGGTACATAGGCGCAACCAGCCTTCAGAATGCCCAGCACCCCCACCACCATCGCCAGGCTGCGTTCCACACAAATGGCAACCCGGTCATCCGGCTTCACCCCCAGGCCGATCAGATGGTGGGCCAGGCGGTTGGCCTGCTGGTTGAGCTGCGCGTAGGTCAGTTCGCCGTCCTGCGCGCTTACGGCTACCGCATCTGCCGTACGCTGTACCTGCGCCTCGATCAGCCCGTGCAGGGTTTGCGCCAGGTCGTAGGCCACCGCCGTGTCGTTGAAGGTGTGCAGCAGGCACTCGCGCTCGGCTGCGCCAGGCAGCGCTAAATGCCCCGGGACCACAGCGTCGCCAGCAGCGAAGCTGCGAAGTATCTGCTCGAAATACCCGGCGAAGCGCTCGATGGTCGCCCGGTCAAACAAGGCTGTGGCATAGACGATGCCACCCGCAAACCCCTCAGCGCGCTCGCCCAGGCTAAGGCTCAGGTCGAACTTGGCCACCTGGGCCTGGCCACCCAGGGCGAAGACCTTCAGATCGCCCATGCGCAAGGCCTGGTGGCCGGCGGTGGCTTCCCAGTCCAGCGACACCTGGTACACGGGGGTATAGGCCAGGCTGCGGGCTGGGCGCAGCACTTCCACCACCTGCTCGAACGGCAGGTCCTGGTGGGCCTGGGCCTGCAGCAGCGTGGCCTTGGCCCGAGCCAGCAGCGTTTTCACATCCGGCTGGCCGGACAGGTCCAGGCGCAGTGCCAGGGAATTTACGAACATGCCCACCAGCCCCTGGACCTGCGGGTGCTGCCGATTGGCCACGGGCGAGCCAATGACCACTTCCTGCTGCCCTGCCAGCCGCCCGAGCAGCAGCCCCCAGGCCGCGGTGAACAACATGTACGGGGTCAGGCCATGGCGCCTGCACACGGCTTTCAGCGCCTCGCTCAGGTCTGCAGCGATGTGGATTTCATGGCTATCGCCTGCAGCGTGCTGGCGTTCTGGCCGTGGCCGGTCATAAGGCAGGCTGATGAGTGCGGGCGCGCCTGCCAGTTGGCTACGCCAGTAGTCTGCCTGGCGCTGCAGCAAGGGCCCGCTTGCCCATTGGCGCTGCCACAAGGCGTAGTCGAGGTACTGCACGGGCAGTGCGGGCAGCGGGTCGTCACAGTCATTTGCAAACGCCTGATACAGGTCCCCCAGCTCCCCCAGCATCACCCCTAGCGACCAACCATCGGCAACCAGGTGATGCACCACCAACAGCAGCACATGGCAGTCAGCCCCGCGGCGTACCACGGCGGCGCGGATGGGCAATTCACGGTCCAGGGCGAAGGGTTTTACCGCCTCTTCACGCAGCCAGGCTTCGAATGCGCTTTCATCTTGCTGCGTGAGGTCATGCCAGCTCGGGACCAGCGGATCGTGGGAAATTTTAACGTACGGTTCACCGTCAGGCGCCATGAACTGGCTGCGCAGGCTCTCGTGACGCTCCACCAAACGCGCCAGGCTGCGTGCGAGCGCCTGTTTGTTCAGGTGCCCGTTGAGCTGCAGCGCGACGGGGATGTGGTAAGCCGCGCTGTCGGCGTCCATGCGTCCCAGGAACCACAGGCGCTGTTGGGCTAGCGACAGCGGCAGCTGGCCTTCTCTGGGCAACGGTTCGATGGCCGGCAGGGCATCACGCTCAGGGTGCAGGCAAGCCGCAACAGCCATGAGCCGATCATCCGCGAACAGGTCCGCCAGTTGCAGTTCGCAGCCAAGGGTCTGACGCACCTGCGCCAGCATGCGCATGGCCAGCAAGGAGTGGCCGCCCAGCTCGAAGAAGCGGTCCTGACGGCCTACAGTCGCCACCCCCAGCAGCTGTGCCCACAGCAGTGCCAAGGCATGCTCCTGCTCACCCTCAGGCGCCTCGAACGCTGCCATGGCGATGTCCTGTGCAGTGGGGGCTGGCAGCCTGGCGCGGTCGACCTTGCCATTATTGGTCAGCGGCATGCGCTCCAGGGCCACGAACGCCGAGGGCACCATGTAGTCAGGCAAGTGGTTGCGCAGGTATTCCCGCAGCCCTGCTGCATCCACCTCGGCGGCCCTGCGGGTGTACCACGCCACCAGCTGCTGTGGCCCCTGCCCCTGGGTGACGGCCATGACCAGCACCTCGCCAACACCTGGCGCCTGGGCCAGTTGCTGCTGGACCTCGCCGGGCTCGATACGGAAACCACGAATCTTCACCTGGTCGTCGGTGCGGCCCAGGCATTCCAGTTCACCGTCGGCGCGCCAGCGCACCAGGTCACCGGTACGGTACAGCCGGGCGTCAGGTTGCTGGTTGAAAGGGTCGTCGATGAATCGTTCGGCCGTGAGCGCTGCGCTGTTCAGGTAACCCAGTGCCACGCCATCACCGCCGATGTACAGCTCACCCACGACACCCTGCGGCACCAGCTGCTGCCGGGCATCCAGTACATACACCTGGGTATTGCCGATTGGCCGGCCAATGGGCACTTGGGTAGCATGCGCCGGTACCTTGCGCACCTCGCAGGTGCTGGCGAAGGTGGTGGTTTCGGTAGGGCCATAGCCGTTGAACAGGCGCACCCCAGGGGCCCTGGCCAGCAGGGCGCGGAACGCTGCAGGCTCGGCCCGCTCGCCACCGGTAAGCAGGGCTCGCAGGCCTGATAGCGCGTCTGGTATCTGCTGTACGTACTGGTTGAACAGCGCCGTGGTCAGGAACAGTACGCTGACGCCCTGCTGCGCGAGGGCCGCGGCGAAGCGATCAGGGTCGAGCAGTGTGGTGTGCTCGATAACGCGCAGCTGCGCACCATTGAGCAGTGCCCCCCAGGTTTCCAAGGTGCTGGCATCGAACGCAGGGTTGGAGGCAAATGCAATATGGTCACTGCCCAGCAATTCGAGGTAACCGTTGTTCATTACCAGCCGTGCGATGCCGCGGTGCGGCACGCATACACCCTTGGGTTTGCCTGTGGTGCCGGAGGTATACATCACGTAGGCGGCACTGCCGGCATCCTGCGCCAGGTCGGGGTTATGCGAGGGCTGGTCATCGAGCCTGAGGGCGTCCAGCGCCAGGCGTGCCACCCGGTGCTCGCCCCCCATGCCGGCCAAGGTCAACAGGGCGACTGCCTGGCAATCGTCCAGCATGAATGCCTGACGATCTGCGGGCGCATGCAGGTCCAGCGGCACGTAGCAGGCCGCGCACTTGAGTACCGCCAGTTGCGCCACCAGCAAGTCCAGCGAGCGTGGCAGCAGCATGGCCACCCGAGCCTGGGGGTTCACCCCGCTGGCCAGCAGGTGATGGGCCAGGCGGTTGGCACGGGCATTCAATTCGCCGTAGGTCAGGGCCTGGGCCCCCTCCACCGCAGCCAATGCCTGCGGGTGCAGCGCTGCACGCTGCTCGAACAGCCGGTGCACAGGCGTATCTCGGGGGTAGGCATACGCGGTCTGGTTGCAGGTGTGCAGCAAGGCATGGCGTTCGGCATCGTCCAGCAGGTCTATCTGGTCGAGGGGCTGCTGGCCGTCGTCAGCCATGGCCCACAGCAAGCGCTCGAAGTAGCCGAGGTAGCGCTGCACGGTGGCCTCGTCAAACAGTGCCGTGGCGTAGTCAAGGCTGCCGGCCAGGTGCTGCCCTTGCTCGCCGAGGTTAAGCGTGAGGTCGAACTTGGCCACGGCGGCGGCCTGGCTCACTGCCTGCAGCTGTACACCTTGCAGGTTCAGCACCACTGCTTCGGTGGCCTGCCAGTTCAGGGTGGTCTGGAACAGCGGTGTATGCGCCAGGCTGCGCACCGGCCGCACGGCTTCTACCACCTGCTCGAACGGCAGGTCCTGGTGAGCCTGGGCCTGAAGCACCCTGCCCCGCACCTGTTGCAGCAAGCCTTGAGTGGTGGACGCGATGCCAGGCTCGATGCGCAAGGCCAAGGTATTGACGAACAGACCCATCAGCGGCTCGAGTTCGGCACGGCCGCGCCCTGCCACCGGGCAGCCGACCACCACCTCGGCCTGGCCAGCCAGGCGTGCAAGCAACGCCGCCCAGGCCCCCAGTACGGTCATGTACAGGGTTACACCGTGGCGGTTGGCCAGGGTGCGCAGTGCAGCGGTCAGCCGGGGTGACAGCAACACCGGCAGGCTGGCCCCGGTATAGTCCTGGTGCTCCGGGCGGGGCCGGTCGCTGGGCAGGCTGAGCAGCGCCGGGGCACCCTCCAGCGCCTGCCGCCAGTAGTCAGCCTGGCGCTGCAAGCGCTCACCCGCCAGCCAGCGGCGTTGCCACAGCGCGTAGTCGGTGTACTGGATGGGCAGTGCGGGCAGTGCCCCGCTCGCCCCCTTGCACAACTGCCCATAGAGCACGCTCAGCTCCTGCGTCAACACACCCAGCGACCAACCGTCTGCAACGATGTGGTGGACCGTGAGTGCCAGCACCTGGTGCTCGCTGCCCAGGCGCAGCAGGTGAGCGCGCATCAGTGGCCCGCTGGCCAGGTCGAATGGCGCAGCGGCCAAGGCCTGCAGACGCTCGGCCAGCGCTTCGGCAGGGAGGTTTTCACACTGCAGCCAGCCGTGCGTGGGGGTGGCGGCGATCAGTACTTCGGCGGTGTCTTCGGTCGCCACGAACTGGCTGCGCAGTACCTGATGACGCTCAAGGATTGCCAGCAACGCGCCTTCCAGTGCATCGACATTCAGTGCACCACACAGCCCGAGTGCCAGTGGCACGTTGTAGGCCTGGCTGCCGCCTTCCATCTGCGCCAGGAACCACATGCGTTGCTGGGCGAACGACATGGGCAACGGCTGTGCGCCAGTCACGGGCAGAATCGCCGGCAGGTCACTGGCTGCGGCATCTTCCAGCAACCTGGCGACTGCCGCCAGTTGTGGGTTGGCGAACAGCCCTGCCAGGGTCAGCTCCACACCCAGGCGCACGCGCACCTGTGAAACCATGCGCATGGCCAGCAGCGAATGCCCGCCCAGGCGGAAGAAGTCGTCCTGGCGGCCAACCTGGTCGACTTGCAGCAGTTGCTGCCAGATCTGCGCCAGGGCCTGTTCCAGCTCACCCACCGGCGCCTGATGGCACCCCTGCAGCAGTGCCGCCCGGTCAGGCGCCGGCAGCGCCCGGCGGTCCAGCTTGCCGTTAGCGGTCAGCGGCAGCGCCGCCAGCTCGACGAAGGCCACCGGGATCATGTATTCGGGTAAGTGGGCCTGCAACTGCGCGCGCAGGCCTTCACCTGCCAGCGGTTGCACATCTGCCGTGGCGGTGTAGTACGCCACCAGCTGCGGGTGCCCGGGCTGGTCTTCGCGGGCCACCACCACCGCTTCGGCAATGCCGGCCAAGGCGGCCAGGCGGCTCTCGATCTCGCCGGGTTCAATGCGCAGGCCGCGCAGTTTGATCTGGTCGTCATTGCGCCCCAGGTAGTCCAGGGTGCCGTCGGTGTTCCAGCGCACCAGGTCGCCGGTGCGGTACATGCGCCCGCCACCCGGTGCCACGAACGGGTCTTCGAGAAAGCGCTCAGCCGTGAGCGCCGGCCTGTGCAGGTAACCACGCGCCACACCGGCCCCGCCGATGAACAGTTCGCCAGGCACCCCCAGGGGCACCGGCTGCAAGCGGCTGTCGAGCACGTACAGCCGGGCATTGTCCACTGGCTTGCCAATGTGCAGGTGGCCACCGGCCTGCACTGCGCCGGAGCTGGCCACCACTGTGGTTTCAGTGGGGCCGTAGTTGTTCACCACGGTAAAACGCTGGGTGCGGTTGAACTGGCGCAGCCGGTCACCGCCGATCAGCAGCGTGCGCAGGGTCGGGTGCTCCAGCTGGTGGCTGAAGGCGTATTCCGCTACCGGGGTGGGCAAGAAGCTCACATCCAGCGGCTGCGCCTGCCACCAGGCGAGCACGGCGTCGAGGTCATCGTTGCCTTCGGAGGTGGGTGCCAGGTGCAGCGTGGCCCCGGCGCACAGGGCCGGCCACACTTCCCAGGCCATGGCATCGAAGCCAAAGCCGGCCAGGCTCGAGGTGTGCCGCCCCTGGCACAGGTCGAAGGCGCGGCAATGCCAGTCCACCAGGTTGTTCAGCGCCTGGTGCTCTACCATCACCCCTTTCGGTTGGCCGGTAGAGCCAGAGGTGTAGATCACATAGGCCAGGTGCCCCGGGCCAAGGCCCGGGACACGGGGGTTGTCTTGCCGCACTGGCCAGCCCGGCTGGTCCAGCACCAGCACCGGCAGTTCTGCAAGCCCGACCCTGGGCAGCAGCACCTGCTGGGTCAGCACCGCCACCGGTGCGCAGTCCTCCAGCAGGTAGTGCACGCGCTCGTCAGGGTGGGCAGGGTCGATGGGCACATACCCTGCCCCCGCCTTGAGCACCGCCAGCAGGCCCACCAAGGTATCCAGCCCGCGGCGTGCCAGCACCGCGACGCGGTCATCGGGCTGCACACCCAACGCCAGTAGATGGTGCGCCAAGGCGTTGGCCTGTTGGTTCAGCACGGCATACGAGAGTTGTTGCTGACCGCTGACGGCGGCCACTGCGTGCGGAAAACGCTCGGCCTGCTGCTCGATGCGCTGATGCAAGGTGATGGGCTGCGGGTAACCGGCGCTGCACGCGTTGACCCCGTCCAGCAGCAGTTCACGCTCATCAGCTGGCAGCATCGGCAGGCTGTGGGCCGCTACTTCTGGCCCGTTCAACAGGCTTTCAAGGGTGTGTTGCAGGTAGGCGCACACCCGTTCCCCTGGGATTTGCGCCGCCGCCAACAGGGTCAGGCGAAAGCCCGCCCCCAGGTCATCGATGCTCAGTGTCAAGGGGTAGTTGGTGGCCTCGACCGACTCCACCACATCGATGCCAGCAAGTGCTGCACGCCGGGGCTGGGCGGCGTCGACGGCGCTGTGCCGGTAGTTGAGCAAGGCGTTGAACAGCGGCGCGGGCGCAGCCACCTGGCTGCAGCGCTGTGCCAGCGCCAGCGGCGCATGCTCATGGCGCATCAGTGCTGTCAGGCGCTTGTGGGTAGCCAGAACGGCGCTTTGCGCGCTGCCTGCACCCAGGTCGACGCGCAGCGGCAAGGTGTTGATGAAGATGCCCAATGCTCTGTCGGTGGCCTCCGCCCCCAGCAGGCGGCCCATCATCACCGTGCCGAACACCACCTGGTCGCGGCCTGTGAGCCCACCCAGCACCCGGCCCCAGGCCAGGTGGAACAGGCTGGCCACACTTACACCCTGGGCCCGCGCCTGGTTGCGCAGGCCCAGGCAGAGCGGCGGCGGCAGATCAAGCTGATGCTCGACGTGCGGCGGGCCTTCACCTTGCACTTCCAGCAGGCCGTACGCCAGGGTGGGCTGGTCGATATCGCCCAGCATGTCGCGGAAGAATGCCTCGTGCTGGGCCTCGGTCACCCCCAGCACCGCCTGGGCCACGTAGTTGCGGAACGGGACCGGCGTGCCAAGGTGCGCCTGCTCGCCGGTGAGAAAGGCGATCAGTTCCTGGCGCACCACATCCAGGGCGCTGTGATCCAGCGCAATGTGGTGGAACTGCAACGTGGCGGTCAGGCTGCCATCTGCCTGCGGGGCCTCGCGCAACAGGCGGATCAACGGCGCCTGGGTCAGGTCGAAGCTGTCGTGTTCGGGGTCATTGCCGGCCCGCGTCAACACGGCGAGCTCGGCATGCCGCCACACCACCTGCAGCGGCGCTGCCAGCCCCTGCCAGTGCACCGAGGTGCGCAGGATGTCGTGCCGGGCGATCACCCCCTGCAACGCCTGGGCGAACGCCTGCAGGCGGGCCTCGCTGGCGAACACGAAGCGCGCCTGCATCACGTAGGGGTCATGCCCGGTAGCACTGGCATGATGGAACAGCATGCCTTGCTGCAACGGCGCCAGTGGGTAGATATCCTGAACGTTCGCCGCACCGCCGGGGATCTGGGCGACCAGCTCATCGAGGGCCTGCTGGTCGAGCGTCACCAGGTTGAGCATGGCCGGGGTGATGTGCGTGCAGCCTGCCGGGATCAGGTTGGCCGGCGCCTCGACCGGCCCCTGCTTGCTGGCCACGTATTCGCCACGCTCGATCATGCCCAGCAGTGCTGGCTTGTGTGCCCGCAACTGGGCCACCAACGCCGTATCGGTCAATGCCTGACGGTTGCCCTGCACGGCCAGTTGGCCATCCTTGAGTGCCAGTTGAACGTTAAGGTCGGCCAGGGTGGCCAGTAATTGATTGATGCTCACAGGACGATCTCCATTCTGTCTGTGATGGCCGCATAGCCTGCCAGTGTTGGGTGGTCGAACAGGGCGCGTACATCGGCCTCCAGGCCGTGTTCACGCAGGCGGGACGTGAGGGTCACGGCCAGCAGCGAGTGGCCGCCCAGTTCGAAGAAGTTGTCGTGGCGCCCTACCCGTTCCACACCCAGCAATTCGCACCAGAGTGTCGCCAGCAGGGTTTCGGTGTCGCCCTCGGGCGCTTCATACGGGCGATCAGCCAAGGCGCCAGGTTCTGGCAGGGCTTTGCGGTCCAGCTTGCCATTAGGGCTCAGCGGCAATGCCTGCAGGTGCATGAACTGCGCCGGCACCATGAATTCCGGCAGGTGCAGTAGCAAGGCACTACGCAGGGCATCGACCGCTTGCGGCTCACCCGTGTAGTAGGCCGCCAGACGCTGATCGCGGGCGACGACCACCGCTTCGTTGACGCCCTCGATGCGGGTCAGCCCCGCCTGGATCTCACCCAGTTCGATACGCAGGCCGCGCAGCTTCACCTGGTCGTCGTTGCGGCCCAGGTACTCCAGGTTGCCATCCGGCAAGTGCCGTGCAAGGTCGCCGGTGCGGTACAGGCGTGCACCGGGTTGCGTGCTGAACGGGTCATCGATGAAGCGCTCAGCGGTGAGCTCTGGGCGGTTCAGGTAGCCCCGGGCCACCTGGACACCGCCGATGTACAGCTCCCCGGCTACGCCGTGTGGCACCGGTTGCTGTTGTTCGTCCAGCACGTACAGCGTGGTGTTGGCGATGGGTGTGCCGATTGGGGTGTTGTCTGGCGCTGTCTCACAGTGCCAGGCGCTGACGTCTACCGCTGCTTCGGTCGGGCCGTACAGGTTGTGCAGTTCTACCTGCGGCAGTTGCGCGTGGAACCGGCGTACCAGGCTGCCTGGCAGCGCTTCACCACTGCACACCACGCGTTTCAGCTCAGGGGCCTGCCAGCCCGCGGCAAGCGCAGACAGGAACACTTCCAGCATCGACGGCACGAAGTGCAACGTGCTGACGCGCTCCTGCTCGAGGGTGTGTTGCAGGTACTGCGGATCACGATGCCCGCCCGGGCGCGCCATCACGAGCTTCGCACCGGTTTGCAGTGGCCACAGCAATTCCCACACGGACACATCGAAGCTGAACGGCGTTTTTTGCAGGACGACGTCCTCGGCACCCAGGCCGTACGCATCCTGCATCCACAGCAGGCGGTTGACCACGGCGCGGTGCTCGTTCATCACGCCTTTGGGCAAGCCGGTCGAGCCTGAGGTGTAGATCACATAGGCAAGGTGCCGTGGCGTGAGCACCGGCACGGCGGGGTTGCTGTCGGGCAGCTCGCTGGGCAATGGCTCGTCCAGGTCGATGAGCTGTTCGTGCTGAAGCGCAAGCCGCGTAGCGCGATGCACCAGGACCGCCACCGGGTTGCTGTCGCTGACCATGTGACGGATACGTTCAGCCGGGTAGTCCGGGTCCACCGGTACATACGCGGCGCCTGCCTTCAGGATGCCCAGCAGGCCTACCACCATCGCCAGCCCTCGTTCGACACAGATCACCACCCGGTCATCGGGTTTGACACCAAGGCTGATCAAATGGTGAGCAAGGCGGTTGGCCTGGGCGTTGAGCTGGGCGTACGTCAGCGCACCTTCCTCGGCCTGCACGGCAATGGCCTGAGGTGCGCGTCGCACCTGCGACTCGATCAAACCGTGCAGGGTCTGCTCCAGGTCGTAGCCGACAGCGGTGGCGTTGAAGCCGCCTACCACCCGTTCCCGCTCTGCGACCTCCAGCACGGGCAAATGCTGCACTGGCAGGCTCGGCGCCTGCTCCAATGCCTCCACCAGTGCCTGCAGTACCTGTTGCATCTGCCCGCAGATCCGCTGGGCGCCCACCTCGGCGGGCGCCGTGGCGGCCAAGCGGAAGCCATCACCCACATCGTCCACGTTCAGGCTCAGTGGGTAGTTGCTACGCTCCTGGCTGTCACGTATGGCCATGCCCGTACTGGCCTGGCGCTGGTCAGCGCTGGCCTGGGTGCTGTGGCGGTAGTTGAGCATGGCGCTGAACAGCGGCAAGGGTGCAGCCACGCCGCTGCAGCGCTGGGCCAGGGCCAACGAGGCATGCTCGTGGGCCAGCAGCTTGCTCAGCCCCTGATGCGCGGCGCGGGCAGCGGCTGCCACCCCCAGATCCGCCAGGTCGACACGCAGTGGCAAGGTGTTGATGAACATGCCCAGGGCCCGTTCAGCACCTTCACCTCCCTGCAGCCTACCCAGCAGCACAGTGCCGAACACCACACTGCCCTGCCCGCTGGCGGCGCTCAACAGGCGCGCCCAGCCCAGGTGGAACAGGCTGGCCACGCTGATGCCCGCCTGCCGTGCCTGAGCGCGCAAGCGCCCGGCCAAGGCGGGGTCGAGCCATGCCTGGGCGTCCTCCAGCGCACGGCCATCGCCGTGCACATCGCCCAGGCCGAACGGCAGGGTCGGTTCGTCGACCGCACCCAGTTGCGCCCGGAAGAACGCCTCGTGTTCGGCCTGGCTGATGCCCAGGCGTGCCTGGGCCACGTAGTTGCGATAGGGCACAGAGGGGCGTGCGGGTTCGCCATCGCCTTGCAGGAAGCCGATCAACTCCTGGGCGACCACCTCCATGGCCGTGTGGTCCATGACGATATGGTGGAACTGCAGGGTCGCCTCCACGGCCTGCTCCCCTGCCGCCTCGCTGTACAGCAAGCGCATCAATGGCGCCTGGCCAAGGTCGAATGCCTGCGGATACGCCTCGGGCTCTGTCTGCTGCAGTAACCGAGGCAGGCGGGCCTGGCGCAGGACCACCTGCACCGGTTGCGGCAGCCCCTGCCAGAAAATGGCCGTACGCAGCACGTCGTGCCGGGCGATGACCTTGTCCAGCGCTGCCGCGAACCTGTCCAGGTGGGCGCGGCTGTCGAACACGAACCGTGTCTGCAACACATACGGGTCGTGCCCCGCTGCGCTGAGATGGTGGTACAGGATGCCCTCCTGCAGCGGAGCCAGGGGGTAGATGTCCTGCACATTGCCGGCCCCACCTGGCACCTGGGCAACGATGCGTTCGATGGCCGCCTGCTGCAGTGTTATCAGGGGCAGCATCGCCGGGGTGATCTGCTCGCAGCCTGCGGGGATCAGGTTGGGCGGTACCTCCACGGTGCCAGCCTGGCCAAGGGTGCTGGCCAGCGCGGCGATGGTTGGCTGGCCGAACAGCGTGCGCACATCCACCTGCAGGCCGTCGCGGCGCAAACGTGCCGTCAGGTTTACAGCCAGCAGCGAATGGCCACCCAGTTCGAAGAAGTTGTCATGCCGGCCCACCTGCTCGACACCCAGCAGCTCAGCCCAAACCTGTGCCAGCGCAACCTCCACTGGGCCGCGCGGCGCCTCGTAGGTGCGGCTTGCCAGCTGCGCCAGGTCCGGGGCCGGCAGGGCCTTGCGGTCCAGCTTGCCGTGGCTGGTCAGGGGCAGTGCAGCCATCGGGGTGAAGGCCTGCGGCACCAGGTGTGCGGGCAGGCTCGCCTGCAACGCCTGGCGCAGGGTGGCCACGGCCGCAGACCCGGTGTACCAGGCCAGCAGCCGGTCTTCGCGTACCAGCACCACGGCATTGTCCACGTCAGGCTGTGCGGCCAGTGTGGCCTCGATTTCGCCCAACTCCACGCGCACGCCACGCACCTTCACCTGGTCATCGTTGCGGCCCAGGTAGTCCAGGGTGCCCTCCGGGTTCCAGCGCACCAGGTCGCCCGTGCGATACATACGTGCCCCGACCACATCACTGAACGGGTCCGCCAGGAAGCGCTCGGTGCTCAAGGCCTCGCGCTGGAAGTAGCCACGGGCCACACCGGCGCCACCGATGTACAACTCACCCACCGCGCCCACCGGCACCAGTTGCCGGTGGGCATCCAGCACGTAGGCCCGGGTATTGGCGATGGGCTTGCCAATATGCAGCGGGCCACCCGCCATCAAGTGCCCGGCCGTCGCGACCACCGTCGTTTCGGTGGGGCCGTAGTTGTTGACCAGCGCAAAGCCCGGGTCGCGCTCGAACTGGCGCAGGCGGTCGCCACCGACCAGCAAGGTGCGCAAGGTCGGGTGCTGACGCTCCCGGCGCAGGGCCTGCTCGGCCACCGGGGTGGGCAGGAAGCTCACCGCCAGCGGTTGTTCCAGCCACCAGTCCAGCAGTTCGTCCACGTGCTCGCCCGCAATACACGCCGGCGGCAGGTGCAACGCGGCCCCGGCACACAATGCAGGCCACACTTCCCAGGCCACGGCGTCGAAGCCAAACCCGGCCACCGTGCTGGTGTGGGTGCCTGCACCCACGGCAAACGCCTCGCAGTGCCAGTGCACCAGGTTGGCCAGGGTCGCGTGCTCCACCATCACGCCCTTGGGCTGCCCGGTAGAGCCGGAGGTGTAGATGATATAGGCCAGTTGCCCGGCATCCAGGCCGTTTACCTGCGGGTTGTGGTCGGCCATGCCTTGCCAGCGCTCGCAGTCGAGCACCGTGCAGGCCGCGCCGCCCACCCGATCGCGGGTGGTGGAATCCACCAGCACCCGTGCCGGGGCGCTGTCTGCCAGCAGGTAGGCGATGCGTTCGGCCGGGTACGCCGGGTCGACAGGCACGTAGGCCGCGCCGGTTTTCAGAACAGCCAGCAAGGCGATCAGCCGCTGCGGGTTGCGTGGCAGGCACAGGGCGACCCGGTCACCCACCCCTACACCGCCGTCGATCAAATGATGGGCAAGGCGGTTGGCGCAGCGGTTGAGTTCGCCGTAGCTCAGCACCTGGCCATCCTGCACCACGGCAGCCGCTTGCGGGCTGCGCGCTGCCCGGGCTTCGACCAGGGCATGCACGGTGTGCCCGACAGGGTAAGCCCGGGCAGTGGCGTTGAAGCCTTCGAGTACCTGCTGGCGGGCGCCGGCGTCGAGCACCGGCAACTCGGCTGCCACGCTATCGCCCGGACGTTGCAAGGCATCTGCCAGGGCACCGAGTGCCTGGTTCATCAACTTGGCAACCTGCGTGGCTTCGATCCCTCGCTGGGCCAACACGCTCAGGCTCAGGCCTTCGCCATGGTCATCGACGCTGAGGGTCAGCGGGTAGTTGCTGCGCTCCTCGCCGCCCAGCAGGCGCATGCCTTGCAGCGCACCCGCGGCGTCGCTGTGCACCGGGCTGCTGTGACGGTAGTTGAACAGTGCACTGAACAGCGGTAGCGACGGGGAGACACCGCTGCAGCGTTGGGCCAATGCCAGCGAAGCATGTTCGTGCATCAGCAGCGCCGAAAGCCGCTGGTGGGCCATGCTGACTGCCTGGGCTACCGGCACGGCCAGGTCGATGCGCAGGGGCAAGGTGTTGATGAACACCCCCAATGCCCGGTCCGCCCCTGCGCCGCCCTGCAACCGGCCCATCAGCACCGTACCGAACACCACATCCGTGCGGTTGGCCAGGGCGCCCAGTACCCGCGCCCAGGCCAGGTGAGCGAGGCTGGCCAGGCTTACCCCAAGGTGCCGGGCCTGCTCGCGCAGGCGCAGGGCCAGTTGCGTGTCGATACCCAGGTGAGCTTCTTCGATGGCATGCCCTTCGCCCTGCACATCGGCCAGGCCGTACGGCAGCGTCGGCTCGTCCAGGTCGCCCAGCATGTCGCGGAAGAACGCCTCGTGCGCAGCTTCATCTGCGGCCAGCCGCGCCTGGGCCACATAGTTGCGATAGGGCACCGCTGCTGCCAGTTGGTCTGCCCGGCCCGTCAACAGCGCCTGCATCTCGCCGGCGATCACCTCCATGGCCGTGTGGTCCAGGGCCAGGTGGTGGAACTGCAAAATGGCCACCACGCGCTGGTTGACAGGGTCAGCTGCATGCACCAGGCGCATCATCGGTGCCTGGGTCAGGTCCAGCCGCTGCTGACGCGCGTCGAAACGTGCTTGCAAGGCGGCCAGCACGCCCTGCTCACCCAGGCCAGAGATGGCGGTCACGCTCATGTGGGCGGTACGCCACACCACCTGCACCGGCTGGTCTAGCCCTTCGCTGACCACTGCCGTGCGCAGGATGTCATGCCGCTCGATCACAACTTGCAGGGCATCGGCCCAGCGCTGCAGGTGCGCCAGGCTGTCGAACGCCAGGCGGGACTGCAGCAGGTAGGGGTCGCCGTGCTCGGCGCTCAGGTGGTGGAACAGGATGCCCGCCTGCAAGGGTGCCAGGGGGTAGATTTCCTGAACATTCGCCGCCCCGCCCGGCACAGTCGCGATGATGCGATCGATGCTGGCCTGGTCGAGGTCGATCAGGCTGAGCATGGCCGGGGTAATGCTGCAGGCATCGGCGGGCACTGCGTTGGCCGGCACCTGTACCTCGCGGCCTTCGCCAACCGCCGCGGCCAGTGCCGCCAGGGTCGGTTGGGCGAACAGCACGCGCACATCAGCGCTCAAGCCAACCTGGCGCATGCGCTCGACCAGGGTCACAGCCAGCAGTGAGTGGCCACCCAGCTCGAAGAAGTGGTCGTGGCGCCCCACTTGCTCCACGTTCAGCACCTGGGCCCAGATGCCTGCAAGGGTGGTTTCCACCTCGCCCTGGGGGGCCTCGAACCCACGGCTCACCACGGCATCGCGGCCCGGTAGCGGCAGGCTGCGGCGGTCGAGCTTGCCGTTGGCCGTGAGCGGCAGTGCGTCGAGGTGCACGTAGGCAGCCGGCAGCATGTAGTCGGGCAACTGCGCCTGCAAGCGGGTATGCAGTTCGGCAATGTCAGGTACGGTGGCAGCGGCGGTGAAATACGCCACCAGCCGCTTGCCACCCGGCGGGTCTTCACGCAGCACCACGGCGACGTCGCGCACACCGTCGCACAGCGCCAGCCGCGCCTCGATCTCACCCAGTTCGATGCGGAACCCACGCAGCTTGATCTGCTGGTCGGCCCGGCCCAGGTAGCGCAAGGTGCCGTCGCCCTGCCAGCTGGCCAGGTCGCCACTGCGGTACATGCGCGCTGCCGGGTTGCTGCTGAAGGGGTCGGCGCTGAAACGCTCGGCGGTGAGCTCGGGTTGGCCCAGGTAGCCCAGGGCCACGCCGTCGCCGCCCAAGTACAACTCGCCCACCGCCCCCACAGGCAGCGGTTGCTGGTGGGCATCGAGCACATAGCAGCGGCTGTTGCCGATGGGTTTGCCGATCGGAATGCTGCCGCTATCGACTGCGGTTATGGCATGGGTGGTGCTGAACGTGGTCGCTTCGGTCGGCCCGTAGCCATTGAGCAGATGCGCCGGGGCGCCGCCTTGCAGCACACGCTGCACCACCTGCGGGTCCAGCACATCACCGCCCACCATCAGGTAACGCAGTTGGGCAAAGGCTGGCAGCAGGGTATCGGCGAACTGATGGAACAGGCCAGCGGTGAGCCACAGCACGCTGACGGCCTGCTCCATCAGCACCTCGCGCAACGCCTCGCGCGACAGCACCTGATGCTGGTCTACCACCACAACGGCACCCCCGTTGAGAAGCGGCGCCCACACTTCCAGGGTGCTGGCATCGAACGCCGGGTTGGAGGCGAAGGCCACCCGGTCCTGGGCGTTGAAGGTGGCGAAGCCGTTGTTGATCACCAGGCGGGCAATGGCCTGGTGCGTCACCAGCACGCCTTTGGCCGCACCCGTGGAGCCGGAGGTATACATGACATAGGCCGGGCCCTGTGCACTGACGGTGATGCCTGGGGCGTTAGCCGCGTAGCCCGCCAGCGGGCAGCGGTCCAGTTCTACACGTACGGTGCATGCTACCTGCGGCTCGCTGGCCAGGGTGAGCAATACCCGGGCGCCGCAGTCGCCGACCATATAGGCCAGGCGCTCGATGGGTGCGTTGTTGTCCAGCGGCACATACACCGCGCCGCAGGTGCTGGCGGCCAGTTGCGCGGCCAGCAGGTCGAACCCGCGTGGCAGCAGCAGGGCCACCGCATCGCCAGGTGCCACACCCAGGCCGAGCAGGTGATGGGCCAGCTGATTGACGTGCTGCTGCAGCTGGCCGTAGGTCCACTGCTGTTGGCCGTGAACCACCGCGCAGGCCTCGGGCGCTCGCGCGGCCTGGGCCGCGAACAGCTGATGCACCGGCTGCGTGGCTGGGTAATCGCGGGTGGTGGCGTTAAAGCGCTCCAGCACCTGCTCACGGTCGCTTGCGCACAACTGCCGCAGCTGCCACAGCGGTGTGCCGGGCGTGTGGTGCAGCGCCTCGGCCAATTGCGCCAGGGCCAGGCTAAGCAGGTGACAGACCTGTGCGCCGTCGACCTGTGGCACGGCTTGTACGGTGAGGGTGAAGCCGTCGCCGGTGTCGTCCACGTTGACCACCAGCGGGTAATTGCTGCGCTCGATGGCCGCGACCTGCTCGATGCCGCGCCAGGTGTCGCTGAGCGCGGCCTTGGGCGCTGCACTATGGCGGACGTTCAGCAGGCTGGTGAACAGTGCCTGCCCAGGCGCAACACCGCTGCAGCGCTGGGCCAGTGCCAGCGAGGCCTGCTCGTGGGCCAGCAACCGGGCCAGGCGCTGGTGGGTCAGGCGCACGCCGTCGGCCACTGCTGCCCCGCCTGTGCTGACCCGCAGCGGCAAGGTGTTGATGAACATGCCCAGCGCCCGTTCGGCCCCTGCACCGCCTTGCAGGCGGCCCAGCAGCACGGTGCCGAACACCACTTCTTCGCGCCCGCTCAGTTGCGCCAGTACCTGTGCCCAGGCCTGATGCACCAGGCTGGCGACACTGACGCCCAACTGCCGGGCCTGCGCGCGCAGTTGCGCCGACACCTGCGGTTGCAGCGTATGGCGCGTTTCCAGCACCTCGCGGGTACTGGCCAGGGCATCCGTGAGGCCGAACACCACCGTAGGTTCGTCGATATCCCCCAGCAGTTCGCTGAACAGCGCTTCGTCCGCTGCCGTGTCCGCGCCCAGCCGTGCCTGGGCCACGTAGTTGCGATACGGCACGCTGGCAAAGGCCAGCGGTTGGTGTTGCAGCACGGCAGTGATTTCAGCCACCAGCTGATCGACGGCGGCGTGGTCCAGCAGGATGTGGTGGATCAGCAGGGTTGCCTGCAGCCCCGCGTCGCTCTGCTCGGGCACCAGCCGCAGCAGCGGCGCCTGGTTCAGGTTCAGCCCCTGGTCTGCCTGGGCGCCGCGGTGTGCGGTTTGCAGTGCCGGCACCTCGCGCCATACCACCTGTACCGGCTCTTCCAGCGCGTGCCAGTGAATGCTGGTACGCAACACGTCATGCCGGGCGATGACCTGGTCGAGCGCTGCGGCGAAGGCGTCCAGCTCGGCCTGGGTCGGGAAGCTGAAACGGGCCTGCAGCACGTAGGGGTCCACGCCCTCGCTGGCCAGGTGGTGGTACAGAATGCCCTGTTGCAGGGGCGCCAGGCCATAAATGTCCTGAATGTTTGCGACGCCGCCCGGGATCTGCCTGACCAGGCCGTCGATAGCGGCTTGCGAAAGGCTGGCCAGTGGCAGCAGCGCCGGGGTGATGCGAGTGCAGCCCGGTACGATGCGGTTGGCCGGCACCACCACGGCACTGTCGCTGCCCAGTGCAGCTGCCAGGGCCGCCAGCGTTGGCTGGCCGAACAGCACCCGGATGTCGGCCTGCAAGCCCTGCTCGCGCAGGCGTGCAGTAAGGGTTACGGCCAGCAGCGAGTGGCCGCCGAGTTCGAAGAAGTTGTCGTGGCGGCCTACCCGTTCCACGCCCAGTAATTCGCACCAGAGTGCCGCCAGCAGGGTTTCGGTATCGCCCTCGGGCGCTTCATAAGGGCGATCAGCCACGGCGCCGGGCTCTGGCAGGGCCTTGCGGTCCAGCTTGCCATTGGGGCTCAGCGGCAATGCCTGCAGGTGCATGAACTGCGCCGGCACCATGAATTCCGGCAGGTGCAGTAGCAAGGCACTACGCAGGGCATCGACCGCTTGCGGCTCACCCGTGTAGTAGGCCGCCAGACGCTGATCGCGGGCGACGACCACCGCTTCGTTGACGCCCTCGATGCGGGTCAGCCCCGCCTGGATCTCACCCAGTTCGATACGCAGGCCGCGCAGCTTCACCTGGTCGTCGTTGCGGCCCAGGTACTCCAGGTTGCCATCCGGCAAGTGCCGTGCAAGGTCGCCGGTGCGGTACAGGCGTGCACCGGGTTGCGTGCTGAACGGGTCATCGATGAAGCGCTCAGCGGTGAGCTCTGGGCGGTTCAGGTAGCCCCGGGCCACCTGGACACCGCCGATGTAAAGCTCCCCGGCGACGCCGTGTGGTACTGGTTGCCGTTGTTCGTCCAATACGTACAGCGTGGTGTTGGCGATGGGTTGGCCGATTGGAGTGTTATCCGGGGCCGTCACACAGTGCCAGGCGCTGACGTCTACCGCTGCTTCGGTCGGGCCGTACAGGTTGTGCAGCTCCACCTGCGGCAGTTGCGCGTGGAACCGGCGTACCAGGCTGCCCGGCAGCGCTTCACCACTGCACACCACGCGTTTCAGCTCAGGGGCCTGCCAGCCCGCGGCAAGCGCAGACAGGAACACTTCCAGCATCGACGGCACGAAGTGCAACGTGCTGACGCGCTCCTGCTCGAGGGTGTGTTGCAGGTACTGCGGATCACGATGCCCGCCCGGGCGCGCCATCACCAGCTTGGCACCCGTTTGCAGTGGCCACAGCAATTCCCATACGGACACGTCGAAGCTGAACGGCGTTTTTTGCAGGACGACGTCCTCGGCACCCAGGCCGTACGCATCCTGCATCCACAGCAGGCGGTTGACCACGGCGCGGTGTTCGTTCATCACGCCTTTGGGCAAGCCGGTCGAGCCTGAGGTGTAGATCAAGTAGGCCAGATGCTGCGGCGTGAGCCCTGCAACCTGTGGGTTGGTATCGGGGAGCCCACGGTCCAGGGGGGCGTCAAGGTCAACCCGCACACCCTGCTCAAGCACGTAACGCGTTGCACCCTGTACCAGGATGGCGACGGGCGCACTGTCGCTGACCATATGGCGGATACGTTCTGCTGGATAGTCCGGGTCCACCGGTACATACGCGGCGCCTGCCTTGAGAATGCCCAGCAGGCCTACCACCATCGCCAACCCGCGTTCGACACAGATCACCACCCGGTCATCGGGTCTGACGCCAAGGCTGATCAAATGGTGAGCAAGGCGGTTGGCCTGGGCGTTGAGCTGCGCGTAGGTCAACGTGCCCTCCTCGGCCTGTACCGCGATGGCCTCTGGTGTACGTTGTACCTGCGCCTCCATCAAGCCGTGCAGCGTGTGCTCCAGGTCGTAATTCACGGCAGTGTCATTGAAGCCGGTGAGTACCCGGTTGCGCTCTTCGGCTTCGAGCACAGGCAGTTGCTGCACCGGCAGGTCCGGCGCCTGCTGCAGTGCGTCAACCAGCGCCTCCAGCACCTGGTGCACCTGGCCACAGATGCGCAGTGCGCCTACCTCGGCAGGCGCCGTGGCCACCAGGCGGAAGGCCTGCCCCAGGTCATCCACATTGAGGCTCAACGGGTAATTGGTCCGTTCCTGCCCGTCCAGTACCTCGATGCCTGCCCAAGCCGCCCCGCGGTCGGCGCCCGGCTGGGTACCATGGCGGTAGTTGAGCATGGCGCTGAACAGCGGCAACGGCGCGGCCACAGCGCTGCACCGTTGCGCCAGGGCCAGCGAGGCGTGTTCGTGGGCCAGCAGCCCGCTCAGGCGCTGATGCACATCACGGGCAGCATCGCGCACGCCGTGGCCGGCCAGTTCCACACGCAGCGGCAGCGTGTTGATGAACATCCCAAGGGCACGCTCGGCCCCTTCACCGCCTTGCAGGCGGCCCAGCAGTACGGTGCCGAACACCACCGGTGCCTTGCCACTGGCAGCCGCCAGAACCCTGGCGAACGCCAGGTGGAACAGGCTGGCAACGCTGATACCCAGCAGGCGCGCCTGTTGCCGCAGCCCGCTGGCGAGCGCTTGCGCAAGTGTGAGGCTGGCCTCGTCCAGGTGGCGACCATCGCCTTGCACGTCGCTCAGGCCAAACGGCAGTGTCGGCTCATCGATATCCGCCAGCTGCCCGGTGAAAAACGCTTCGTGCTCGCCCTGGCTGACACCCAGGCGTGCCTGGGCCACGTAGTTCCGGTATGGCACCGAGGCCTTCACCGGTGCTGGCGCGCCGCCCAGGTACGCAGTCAGCTCTTCACCCACCACTTCCAGGGCCGTGTGGTCGAGCACGATATGGTGGAACTGGAGGGTGGCTTGGACCTCGCCATCACGTTCGCCGTACAACAGGCGAATCAACGGCGCCTGGGCGATGCCCAGCAGCGGGGCTTCATTCGCAGCATTCCACGGGTCGCTACAGGCCATGCGCGCCAGGCTGGCCTGGCGCACCACCACCTGCACCGGCTGCGGCAGGCCTTCCCACAAGATGCCGGTACGCAGCACATCATGCCGGGCGATCACCTTGTCCAGGGCGCTGGCAAAGGCATCCAGGCGGTCCAGGTTGGCGAAGCGCAGGCGTGAATAGAGCACGTATGGGTCGTGCTCGGCGGACAGGTGGTGGTAAAGAATGCCTTCCTGGAGCGGTGCCAGGGGGTAGATGTCCTGAATGTTTGCCACGCCGCCGGGTACCTGGGCAACGATGCGTGCAATGGCTGCAGCGTCCAGGTTGATCAGGCTCAGCATGTCGGGCGTGATGTGGGCGCAATCAGGCGGGATGCGGTTCTCGGGCACCTGCACCTGCTCACTGCGGCTGAGCGTGGCCGCAAGAGCGGCGACGGTCGGCTGGCCGAACAGGGTGCGCACGTCCACCTGCAGGCCTTCCAGCCGCAGCCGCGCCGTCAGGCTCACTGCCAGCAGCGAGTGGCCGCCCAGTTCGAAGAAGTTGTCATGCCGGCCAACCTGCGCCACACCCAGCAGCTCGGCCCAGCGTTGTGCCAGCAACGTCTCGGTTGCGCCTACTGGCGCCTCGTAGCGTCGCCCCTGCACTGCAACGTCCGGCGCCGGCAGTGCCTGGCGGTCGAGTTTGCCGTTAGGGGTCAATGGCAGCCGCTCGAGCGGGATGTATACGGCTGGCACCATGTGCTCGGGCAACTGCGCCGCCAACGCCTGGCGCAGGGTGTCTGCGGGCAGTGCCGTGCCGGTGTACCAGGCCACCAGGCGTGTGCCGTCTACAGCCAGTACCACCGCCTCGCGCACGCCCTGCACCTGCAACAGGCACGCCTCGATTTCGCCCGGCTCGATGCGCAGGCCGCGCAGTTTGATCTGCTGGTCCAGGCGGCCGAGGAACACCAGGTTGCCGTCGGCGTCCAGGCGCGCGAGGTCGCCGCTGCGGTACAGCCCCTCACCGGCCACGAACGGGTTGGCGATGAACCGCTCGGCCTGCTGCTCGGGCAGGCCCAGGTAACCGCGGGTGACCCCGGCCCCACCAATGTGCAGGTGCCCGGCCACGCCAGCGGGCACGGGCTGGTCGTAGGCATCGAGCACGTAGAGGCGGGTATTGTCGATGGGTTTGCCGATGGGCAGTGCACCACTGGGTACTGGCGCATCTGGCTTCAGTGTCCACAGGCTGCAATCCACCGTGGTTTCGGTGGGCCCGTACACGTTATGCAGGCGAACCTGGGGCAGGCACTGCCGTACCTGCGCAGCCAGGGCGGCGGTCAACTCCCCGCCGCCGCACAGAATATCGGTGAGCGATGAGCAGTGGCGGCTTTCGGGCTGTTCAACGAATTGCTGGAGCAATGCGGGCACGAACTGCACCGCACTCACCTGCTGGGCCTGGATCAACTGCGCCAGGTAGGCCGGGTCGCGTTCACCTTCAGGGCGCGCCAGTACCAGGCGCAGGCCACTGCACAGCGGCCAGAACAGCTCCCACACCGAGGCATCGAAGCTGATCGGCGTTTTGTGCATGACCGCCCGCTCACCCGACGCCGGCCACAGGCGACGGCTCCAGTGCACCAGGTTGACCACGTTGCGGTGCTCCACCATGACCCCTTTGGGCAGGCCGGTTGAGCCAGAGGTGTAGATCACGTACGCCAAGTGCCGGGCATTCAGGCCGGGTACCTGCGGGGCTGTGGTGGGCAGCTGCGCCAGGGACGGGTGATCCAGGTCGACCACAGGTGCCTGGGCGGCAAGCGGCACCGTCACCGTTGCCCCCTGCACCAGCACGGCCCGCGGTGCACTGTCGCACAGCATGTGGCGCAGGCGCGCAGCTGGATAACCAGGGTCTACCGGCACATAGGCGGCACCTGCCTTGAGAATGCCCAGCAGGCCGACCACCAGGGGCGCGCTACGCTCGACGCAAATGGCCACGCGGTCATCCGGCTGCACACCCAGGGCGATCAGGTGATGGGCCAGGGTATTCGCGCGCCCGTCGAGCTGGCTGTAGGTGAGCTGTTGGTTACCCTCCACCACGGCGATGGCGTTTGGTGTGCTGCGCACCTGGGCCTCGAACAGGCCATGCAGCGTCTGCTCCAGGTCATGTGGGTACGCGGCGTGGTTGCCGAGCAACGGCGCACGCGCCTGCGCATCCAGCAACGGCAGCTGTTGCACGGGCAGCGAAGGCTGCTGTTCGAGCGCGTCGAGCAGGCCTGCCAGCACCTGCAGCAATTGCTCGCAGACCTGCCCGGCCTGCACCGGCTCACACACCTGTGCGGTAATGCGCAGGCCGTCGCCCAGGTCATCGGCGTTGACACTGATGGGGTAGTGGCCGTGCCCGGCGGCAGCGTGCACAGCCACCCCGGCAAGGGCTTGGTCCCATGCCTGGCGCTCTTCGGCGTTGGCGCCATGGCGGTAGTTGAGCAGCGCGCCAAACAGGGGCGTGGGCGCCGCCACGGCGCTGCAGCGCTGGGCCAGGGCCAAGGGGGCGTGCTCGTGCCTCAGCAGGCCGGCAAGGCGCTGATGGGCCAGTTGCACGCCGGCCTGCACACTCACGCCGTCCAGGTTCAGGCGCAACGGCAAGGTGTTGATGAACATGCCCAAGGCGCGGCCGGCACCTTCGCCGCCTTGCAGGCGCCCCAGCAGCACGGTGCCAAGCACTACGTCAGCCTTGCCGCTGGTGGCTGCCACCCAGCGCGCCCAGGCCAGGTGTACCAGGCTCGCGGCGCTCACCCCCAGTTGGCGGGCCAGGTGGCGCAAGCGCTGGTACTGCTCAGGCAGCAGCGCCGCCTGGGCCAGGTGGAACTCGCTGGCGCCGTTGTGCACGCCGGCCAGCCCGTAAGGCAGGGTGGGCTCGTCGATATCGGCCAGCTCGGCGCGGAAGAACGCTTCGTGCTCCGCCTCGCTGATGCCCAGGCGGGCCTGGGCCACGTAGTTGCGGTAGGGCACCGGGGCCTGGGCGGGCACGGTGCCTTGCAGGTGGTCGCGGATCTCCTGCAAGACCACCTTCATCGCGGTGTGATCGAGCACGATATGGTGGAATTGCAGCATCGCCTCAACGGCCCCCTCACCTGCCTGATGCAACAGGCGGATCAAGGGTGCTGCCGCCAGGTCGAACGGCAGGCGGCCTGCGTCATCGAGCGAATCGACCTGCACTACGACGCTGCGCGCCTTGCGCAGCACCACCTGCACAGGCTGCGCCAGGCCATCCCACAGCACCGCGGTGCGCAGCACGTCATGGCGGGCGATCACCTGGTCCAGGGCGCCGGCAAAGGCCTGCAACCTTGGCAGGCTGTCGAAGGTGATGCGCCATTGCAGCAGGTAGGGGTCTTCGTCGGCCGCGCTCAGGTGGTGATAGAGGATGCCTTCCTGCAGCGGCGCCAGGGGGTAGATGTCCTGCACGTTGGAAGCACCACCGGGGATCGCGCCGACGATGCGGTCGATACTTGCCTGGTCCAGCTCCAGCAGCGCCAGCATGTGGCCGGTGATCTGGGTACAGCCTGCAGGGATGCCCGGTTCGGGGATGACCACCTGCCGCGCGCCGCCCAGCTCGGCCGCCAGTGCGGCCACGGTCGGCTGGCCAAACAGCACCCGCACATCGGTGGGCAAACCGGCCTCGCGCAGGCGCTCGATCAGGCTGACGGCCAGCAGCGAGTGGCCGCCCAGCTCGAAGAAGTTGTCGTGCCGCCCTACCCGCTCTACGCCCAGCACCTGCGCCCATACCTGGGCCATGGCTGTTTCTGTTGGCCCAAGCGGCGCCTCATAGCCCTGTTGGGCCAGGTCGCCTGCTTGTGGCTCGGGCAAGGCCGCGCGGTCGAGCTTGCCATGGCTGGTCAGCGGCAGCGTGCCCAGCCGCATCAGTGCCTGCGGCAGCAGATGGCCCGGCAGGCAAGCCTGCAAGGCCAGGCGCAGGTGCTCTACGGCCACGGGTGCGGTTTCCGTGAACCAGCCCAACAGGCGCTCGCCACGCACCAGCACCACGGCATCCTTGATGCCCGGCTGCGCCTTGAGCGCGGCTTCGATCTCGCCCAGCTCCACGCGCATGCCGCGCACTTTCACCTGGTCATCGTTGCGGCCCAGGTAGTCCAGGGTACCGTCGGGGTTCCAGCGCACCAGGTCGCCGGAGCGGTACATGCGCGCCCCTGGCAGGCGACTGAAGGGGTCTGCCAGGAAGCGCTCCTCGGTCAGCTCGGGGCGGTTGAAATAACCACGAGCTACCTGGCTGCCGCCGATGTACAGCTCGCCAGTGACGCCAACCGGTACCGGCTGACGCTGTTCGTCCAGCACGTAGACCCGGGTATTGGCGATGGGCTGGCCGATATGCAGCGCGCCCCCTGGCAGCAGGGTGCCCGAGGTGGCCACCACCGTGGTTTCGGTGGGGCCGTAGTTGTTGACCACGGCAAACCCTGGGTCGCGGTCGAAATGCCGCAGGCGGTCACCGCCCACCAGCAGGGTGCGCAAGGTGGCATGCTGGCGTGGCCGGCGCAGCGCGTGTTCGGCCACCGGGGTGGGCAGGAAGCTGACGGTGAGCGGTTGTTCGAGCCACCAGTCCAGCAAGGCCTCGACGTGCTCGTTGGCCAGGTAGGCAGGCGGCAGGTGCAGCGTGGCACCTGCACACAGGGCTGGCCACACCTCCCAGGCCATGGCGTCGAAACCAAAACCGGCCACGCTGGACGTGCGGGTGCCGGCCTGCACGGCAAACGCCTGGCAGTGCCAGTGCACCAGGTTGGCCAGGGCGTGGTGTTCGATCATCACGCCCTTGGGTTGGCCCGTGGAGCCCGAGGTGTAGACCAGGTAAGCCAATGAGCGCGGAGTCTGGTCGGGCACCTGCGGGTTATCGGCGCGGCTGAAGCGGGTATCGGGGTTGTCCAGGTCCAGGCGCGGCAATTGGGCAGGCAGGCCGCCGATGCCCGACTGGGTGAGCACCAGCACCGGTGCGCTGTCGGCCAGCAGGTAGGCGATACGCGCTGGCGGGTAGGCCGGGTCGACCGGCACATAGGCGGCGCCGGCCTTGAGCACGGCCAGCAGGGCAACGATGCGCTCCACGGTGCGGTTCAGGCACAAAGCGACGCGGTCGCCACAGCGCACACCGTCCGCAATCAGGCGGTGGGCCAGCTGGTTGGCACGCTGGTTGAGCTCGCCATACGTCAGTACCTCATCGCCCTGGCACACCGCCGTGGCCTCCGGGGTGGCCACGGCGCGGGCTTCGACCAGGCCATGCACGGTCTGGCCCTGTGGGTACAGCTGCGCGGTGGCATTGAACGCGCCCAGCACCTGGCGGCGGGCGTCGTCATCGAGGATCGACAAGCCATCGACGCGCGCCAGCGGCTGCTGTGCGAGCGCACGCACCAACTGTTGCACCGCGGTGACCATCCAGTTGGCCACCCGCTGCGCACCAATGCCAGGCACGGCCAGCACGTTGAAGGTGAACCCGGTGCCAAGGTCGTTGACGCTGAGGGTGAGCGGGTAGTTGCTGCGCTCCTCACCGCCCAACAGGCGCACGCCCTCCCACAAACCCTCCGACGCCGCGCCAGCGTCGCTGCTGTGCCGGTAGTTGAGCAGCGCACTGAACAAAGGCACCCCTGCCGCCACCCCACTGCAGCGCTGGGCCAGCGCCAGGGGCGCATGTTCGTGGGCCAGCAGCGCCGACAGGTTGCGGTGCGTGGCCAGTACCCCGCTGCTTGCACCCAGCGTGGTGTCGATGCGCAGGGGCAAGGTGTTGATGAACATGCCCAGTGCCCGGTCGGCGCCCTCGCCGCCCTGCAGGCGACCCATCAGCACCGTGCCGAACACCACATCGCTGCGGTTGGCCAGCACGCCCAGCACCCGTGCCCAGGCCAGGTGCATCAGGCTTGCAGCGCTGACACCCAGGCGCCGGGCCTGGCTGCGCACGTCAACGGCCAAGGCAGCGTCCAGTGCCAATGCCGCGTGCTCGATTCCGCCGCCGTCGCCCTGCACGTCGGCATACCCCAGCGGCAGGGTCGGCTCGCTCACATCGTTGAGCATGGCGTCGAAGAAGGTTTCATGGGCCTGTTGGTCGCCCAGGCAGGCCTGGGCCACGTAGTTGCGGTAAGGCACGGGTGGCGGCAAGGTCTGCCCCTGGCCGAACAGCAGCGCCCGCATCTCGTGGGTGACCACGTCCATGGCGGTGTGGTCCAGGGCCAGGTGGTGGAACAGCAGCACCGCGACCACCTGGTGATTGTCTGGGTCCAGGGCGTAATACAAGCGGGCCAGGGGCGCCTGGGCCAGGTCCAGGCGGTGGTGGCGCGCGTCGAAGCGGGCGTGCAGTTGCTCGATACGGGCCATGCCGAGCTGGTGGGGCAGGTCCGTCACTTCGCGCACGCTCAGCTCAGCCTTGCGCCACACCACCTGTACCGGCTGCGGCAGCCCCTGGCTGAGCACGGCGGTACGCAGGATGTCATGGCGGTCGATGACCTGTTGCAGGGCGCCGGCCCAGGCCAGCAGGCGCTCGATGCTGTCGAAGGCCAGGCGGGTCTGCAGCAGGTAGGGGTCGCCCTGCTCGGCGCTCAGGTGGTGGTACAGCACACCCTGTTGCAACGGCGCCAGGGGGTAGATTTCCTGCACGTTGCTGGCACCACCGGGCACAACGGTGACGATGCGGTCGATGGCCGCCTGGTCCAGCTGGATCAGGCTGAGCATGTCCGGGGTGATGTGGGTGGCGTGCTCGGGTACGCGGTTGGGCGGCACCTGGGCTTCCTGGCTTGCCCCCACCACTGCCGCCAGCGCTGCCACGGTGGGCTGGGCAAACAGCACACGCACGTCTATGGCCATGCCTGCACGGCGCAGGCGTTCGACCAGGGTTACAGCCAGCAGCGAGTGGCCGCCCAGCTCGAAGAAATTGTCATGCCGCCCTACCCGTTCCACGCCCAGCACCTGGGCCCATGCCTGAGCCATCGCGACTTCGGTTGGGGTAAGCGGCGCGGTGAAGGCGGCACTGGCCAGGCTTGTTGTGTAAGGGTCTGGCAGCGCCCGGCGGTCGAGTTTGCCATGGCTGGTCAGCGGCAGTTCGTCCAGGCCGATAAAGGCCTGCGGCACCATGTGCCCAGGCAGGCTGGCCTGCAAGGCGTCGCGTAGCAGCGCAGGGTCAAGCGGTTGTGCCTGGGTGTACCAGGCCAGCAGGCGCCCGTCGCGCACCAGCACCACAGCCTGGCTCACGCCGGGTTGCGCATTCAAGGTTGCTTCAATTTCGCCCAGCTCGACGCGCACGCCACGGACCTTGACCTGGTCGTCATTGCGGCCCACGTAGTCCAGCGTGCCGTCCGCGTTCCAGCGTACCAGGTCGCCCGTGCGGTATAGACGTGCGTTGGCCTGTTCGCTGAACGGGTCGGCCATGAACCGCTCCTGCGTCAGGGCCTGGCGGTTGAAGTAGCCACGCGCGACCTGGGCACCGCCCAGGTACAGCTCGCCCACCACCCCAACGGGCACCGGTTGCAGGCCAGTGTCCAGCACGTAGGCACGGGTGTTGGCGATGGGCGTACCCATATGCAGCGCGCCGCCTGGTTGCACCTGGCCGGAGGTAGCCACCACGGTGACCTCGGTTGGGCCGTAGTTGTTGACCAGGGCAAAGCCTGGGTCGCGGTCGAACTGGCGCAGCCGGTCACCGCCTACCAGCAGGGTGCGCAAGGTGGCGTGCTGCTGCTCGCGGCCAAGCGCCTGCTCGGCCACGGGAGTGGGCAGAAAGCTGACGGTAAGGGGTTGCTGCAGCCACCAGTCGAGCAGTTCTTCCACGTGCTCGTTGCCGATGTGCGCCGGCGGCAGGTGCAAGGTGGCGCCGGCACACAGGGCCGGCCAGGCTTCCCAGGCAAAGGCATCGAAGCCGAAACCGGCAACGCTCGAGACCTGGGCGCCTGCGCCTACGGCGAATGCCTGGCAATGCCAATGCACCAGGTTGGCCAGGGCCTGATGTTCGATCATTACGCCCTTGGGTTGGCCGGTGGAGCCTGAGGTGTACACCAGGTAAGCCAGTTGCTGGGCGTCCAGCCCGGGCACCTGTGGGTTGGCCACGTTGGCCGCGTAGGTGTCGGCGTGGTCCATGTTCAGGCGCGGCACATCTGCCGGCAGGCCTGCCAGTTTGGACTCCGCCAGCACCCACGCCGGCGCGCTGTCTGCCAGCAGGTAGGCGATGCGGTCGGCAGGGTAGCCGGGGTCTACCGGCACGTAGGCAGCGCCGGCCTTGAGTACACCCAGTACGCCGACCAGCCTGTTGCAATTGCGCGGCAGGCACAGGGCGACACGGTCACCAACGGTTACACCCAACGCCATCAAGCGGTGGGCCAGCTGGTTGGCCTGCTGGTTGAGCTGCGCGTAGGTAAGCGCATGTTCGCCCTGCACCACCGCCAGGGCGGCCGGCACCTGGGCTGCGCGGGCCTCGACCAGCGCGTGCACCGTATTGCCCTGGGGATACACGCTGACCGTGTCGTTGAACCGGCGCAACACCTGCTCACGCTCGCCGTGCGGCAGTACCGGCAGGCACTGCAGTTGTGCATCTGGCGCCTGCTCCAGGGCGTCCACCAGGCTGGTCAGTACCTGCTGGAACTGCCCGCACAGACGGTGCGCGCCCCACTCGGGCAGGCTCTGCACGGTCAGGCGCAGGTCTTCGCCCAGGTCATCCACGCTAACGGTCAGCGGGTAGTCGGTACGTTCCTCGGCGCCGACGATGTCGATGCCTGGCGCTACGGGGATGATCTCGTCAGCATCACCGGCGTCGCTGTGGCGATAGTTGAGCATGCTGTTGAACAGCGGGGCCGGTGCGGGCACGCCGCTGCAACGCTGGGCCAGTGCCAGCGAGGCCTGTTCATGGGCCAGCAGGCCGCACAGACGCTTATGGGTAGCCAGCAGCCCGTCGCGCACGCCCAGTGCCCCCAGGTCGATGCGCAATGGCAGGGTATTGATGAACATGCCCAGCGCTTGCTCGCCGCCCTCGCCGGTGGTCATGCGCCCGAGCAGGACGCTACCGAACACCACGGCCTGGCGGCCAGACAGCTGGCCAACCAGTCGGGCAAAGCCCAGGTGCAGCACGCTGGCAGGGCTGACACCCAACTGCCGGGCCTGGCTGCGCAGGCGTTGCGCCAAGGTGGCTGGCAGGGTCAGGCGCGCCTGCTGCAGAGGCTGGTCGGTCCTGGCCTGCACGCCGAATGCAAGGGTGGGCTCGTCGATATCACCCAGCATGGCTTCGAAGAACCCGGCATGAGCCTGCTCATCCAGCGCCTGGCGCGAAGCCGCCAGCACGTTGCGAAATGGCATGGGGGGCGCTAGCTGGGCCTCGGCCCCCGCCAGGTGGGCCTGGATTTCCCGGCGTACGATGTCCAGCGCGGTGTGGTCCATGATCACGTGATGGAACATCAGCAGGCCAACCCATTGCTCACCTTCACCCTGGGCATGGGCCAGTTGCATCAAGGGCGCCTGGCGCAGGTCGAGGCTATAACGGCGCGGGTTGAAGCGCTCGCACAGGCTTGCCAGGGCATCGGGCCCCTTCAGCGGCAACGCTTCGCGCACCAGCGCGGCTTCGCGCCATACCACCTGGACGGGCGCGTCCAGGTATTCCCAGTGCAGCGCGGTGCGCAGTATGTCGTGGCGCTGGATGACCCACTGCAGGGCGTGGGCGAATGCGTCCAGGTGGGCCTTGCTGGCAAAGCGCAGTTGCACCTGTGACAGGTAGGGGTCGCCATCGGTGGCAGACAGGTAGTGGTACAGCATGCCCTGCTGCAGGGGAGCCAGCGGGTAGATGTCCTGCACATTGGCAGCACCGCCCGGCACACTGTCGACGATGCGGTCGATGGCCGATTGCTCCAGCGTGACCAGCGGCAGCATGTCGGGGGTGATGCGCAAGGCCGGGCTGAGCCAGTCGTCATCCTGTGACGCAAGCATCTCCAGCAACGCCGGCTTGTGCCGCGACAGCGCCTCCCACAGCTGGTCGTCCAGGGTTTCGTCGTCGCCCAGGACGATCAGGTCCTGGTCTTCACGCTGGAGTCGGATTGCACGGGTGGAAAGAGCAGCCATCAGTTCGCTGAAGTGCATCGGTAAGCATCCTGCTTTGCCTGGAATGGGTAGTGGCCGACACGCTAATGGATCGGGACTGGGCGGTCTGACATGGGAAGCGGGGACAAGGGGGATATGCCTGATGGGATGGGCGCTGAGAGGTGTGCGCTGAGAGGTGTGCGTCGTGACGGGTGCGGCGCTTGTAAGATCGAGCGCCGCCCGCGCGGCGCATCGCGAGCTGCGCTCGCTCCTACGTTTGTTTCGGGCCAGTAACGCCTGTGACAGACGCGCGCGATCGCCTGGTTTGCCTAAGCAGATGTCACAGGCGCCTGCGCTTGCCCAGGCTGGGGATGGTGGTCGCCGGGATCACGGTCTGCTCCTGCTCCGGCCGGGTGCTGGCTGCCAGGCCCGACAAGGTAGGTTGGCTGAACAAGGTCCTGGCATCGACGTGCAGGCCGGCCTGGCGCATGCGTGCGACCAGGCCGACCGCCAGCAGTGAGTGCCCGCCCAACTCGAAGAAGTTGTCATCCCGGCCGACCTGCTCGATTTTCAGCACCTCGGCCCAGATCGCTGCAAGCGCTGCTTCCACCTCCCCCTGCGGCGCGTGGTAGGCGCGGCTGATCACCGCGTGTGCATCCGGTTCTGGCAATGCAGCGCGGTCCAGCTTGCCGTTGGCACTCAGTGGCAGGTGCGCCAACGCCACGAACGCCTGGGGCACCATGTACTCGGGCATGCACCCCAGCAGGTGGCTGCGCAGTACTGCCAGGGCGGGTGCCGACGTACCGGGGCGGCAGGTGAAATACGCCACCAGGCGCTCGTCGCGCATCAGCACCACCGCCTGGTCCACCGCGGGGTGGGCCGCCAGGGAGGCTTCGATTTCACCCAGCTCCACGCGCAAGCCACGCAACTTGACCTGGAAATCATTGCGCCCGATGAAATCCAGCTGGCCATCGGCCCGGTAGCGCACTAGGTCACCCGTGCGGTACAGCCGGTCGCCGTCGACGAACGGGCTGGCGATGAAGCGCTCGGCCTGCAACTGCGCCAGCCCCAGGTAGCCGCGCGCCACGCCAACCCCGCCAATGTGCAGCTGCCCCACCGCCCCCACCGGCACCGGGCGATCATGTTGATCGAGCACGTACAAACGGGTATTGGCAATCGCCCTGCCGATCGGCGGCGCCTGCTCGGGTACGGGTTCGTGGGGCTGCAAGGTCCAAGCGGTGCTGTCCACCGTTGCCTCGGTGGGGCCGTACACGTTGTGCACCCGCACCTTGGGCAGGCGTTGGCGCACGCTGCGCAGCAAGGCCACGGTCAGGTCGCCGCCGCCACAGAAAATGTCGGTCAGGCTGGTGCAACGCTCCACGCCGGGCTGTTCCAGAAACGGGTGCAGCAACGCGGGTACGAACTTGACCACCGTCACCCGCCGGGCCTGCACCAGCGCTACCAGGTAAGCCGGGTCACGATGGCCATCCGGGCGGGCCAGTACCAGGCGCAACCCGGCGGTGAGCGGCCAGAACAGTTCCCACACCGAGCCGTCGAAGGTGCACGGCGCCCTTTGCAGCAACGCGTCACCCGGCCGTGGTGGGCGAATGTGCGAGCCCCAGTGCATGAGGTTGCACAGGCCGCGGTGTTCGATCATCACGCCCTTGGGTATGCCGGTCGAGCCTGAGGTGTACATCACATAGGCCAAGTGCCTGGGCCCCAGGCCCCCCACCTGCGGGTTGCCGACTGCGCTGGCTTGCCAGCCATCAGTGTCCAGGTCGAGCACGGGGCACGGCACGTTGCTGAACAAGCCATGGGTAGCGCCCTGTACCAGCACAACCAGCGGTTCACTGTCCTGCAGCATGAAGCGCAGGCGCTCTTCAGGGTATTCCGGGTCCAGCGGCACGTAGGCGCCGCCCGCCTTCATCACCCCGAGCAAGGCCACCATCAGGCAGATGCCACGCTCTATACACACCGCCACCCGGCGGTCCGGGCCCACACCCAATGCGATCAGATGATGGGCCAGCCGGTTGGCCTGTTCATTCAGACCTTGGTAGCTCAGGCTGCCTTGCTCGTCCTGTACGGCGATGCCATCGGGGGTGCGCTGGACCTGTGCCTCGAACAATGCAGGCAGTGTCTGGCCATACGGGCTACTGCGGTCCTCGCTGTCATTGAAACCGTGCAGCAGCAGTTGCAGTTCGCCCTCCGGGATCGGGCACAGCGTGTGCAGCCCGGCGGTGTTCTGGGACGCCAGGGCGTGGTTGAGCTGGCCCAAGGCCTCGAGCAGAAAGCCCAGTACCCGCTGTGCACCCAGGGCGCAGGGCGCCCGCACGGCCAGTTGCAACGCATCGCCAAGGTCATCCACGGTCAGTACCAAACCGTGGCTGTGCACTTCGCTGGCCTCCACCAGTTCCACCCCGGGCAGCACCTGGCCAAAGCCCACGCCGCCCTGGCGGTAGTTCACCAGGCTGTCGAACAGCGGCGTGCCCGCGGGCTGGCCACTGCATTGCTGGGCGAGGATCAACGGTGCATCTTCATGGGCAAGCAACGCCGCTAACCCCGCGTGGGTATCGCTCAGCGCCTGCTGGGGCGAGCGGTCGGCCAGCTGGACGCACAGCGGCAGGCTGTTGATGAACATGCCCATGGCACGGTCGGCGCCGGGCCCGGCCATGCTGCGCCCCAGCAACACGGTGCCGAGCACCACCTGGTCGCGGCCGCCGAGGCTACCCAGCACCTGGGCCCAGGCCAGGTGCAGCAGGCTGGCGAGGCTGGCACCGTGCCTACGGGATTGCAGGCGCAGCCCAGCGATCAGTTCAGGCTGCAGGTCGAGGGTGCGGCTTTCCACGTCCTGTTCGTCCAGCGTTGCCCCGCCCCACCCTTGCAAAGGTGGCTGCGGCTGGCGCTCGGCTAGCTGCTTGCGGAAAAACGCCTCATGGGCGGCCTGGCGCTCGGGGCGGGTGCTGACGGCCACGTAGTCGCGGTAGGGCACCGGCGCTGGTAACTGTTGCGCCTGCCCGGCCATGCAGGCCCGCAGTTCGCCCAGCAGCACCTGGAGCGAAACCGCGTCGTTGACCAGGTGATGGAAGCGCAGCAGGCCTAGCCAACGGCCTTGCGCGGCATCCTCGGTATACACCAGGGCCAGCATGGGCGCTGCCAGCAACGACAACGGCTGTAGCTGTGGGTCAAAGTGGCTGCGCAACCGTTCAGCCGGTCCGTGCCAATGCTGCACCGGCAAGCGAGCGGATCGCCACACGACCTGCTGGGGTGCCTGCAGGCCTTCCCAGACAAGGCTGGTGCGCAGGATGTCGTGGCGATCGATGATCTGCTGCAGCGCCTCGGCGAACGCCTGCAACTGCTCGGCCGTGGTGAAGGCAAACAGCGCCTGCTGCTGGTACGGGTCCCGCACATCGGTCACATGGTGGTACAGCAGCCCCTGCTGCAAGGGCGCCAGGGGGTAGATTTCCTGCACATTGGCGGCGCCGCCCGGCACGGTGCCCACGATGTGGTCGATGGTGGCCTGGCCCAGGGAGGTGAGCGGCAACATCGACGGGGTAATGCGCTGGCACCCCGGGGGTACGGCGGGCGCCGGCGTGGCCACGGTGTCGATGGGGCGAGCGCTGGCCGCCAGCGCGGCCAGGGTGGATTGGCCAAAGAGCACCTGCACATCGGCTTGCAGGCCTTGCTGACGCATGCGTTCGATCAATTGCACCGCAAGCAGCGAGTGGCCGCCCAGCTCGAAGAAGTGGTCACGCCGGCCCACACGTTCAACCTGCAACAGCTCGGCCCATAACTGTGCCAGGCAGCACTCAACCTCGCCCTGCGGCGGCTCATGTTCACGCCGTACGCTGGCGGCTTCGTCTGCTGCCGGCAAGGCGCGCCGGTCCAGCTTGCCGTTGGCCGTCAACGGCCAGCGAGCAACGCGTACGTAGGCCGCCGGTAGCAACGCGACGGGCAGGCGGTCACGCAGGTAATCATGCAGTTCGCGGGGCGCGACCGCCTGGTCTGCCATGAACCAGGCCTGCAACTGCCCGTCACGCAGCATGACTACTGCTTCGCCCACTGCTGTGTGGCTGCACAGCGCCGCCTCGATTTCGGCCAACTCTACCCGTACCCCGCGGATCTTCACCTGGTCGTCGTTGCGCCCCAGGTACTGCAATGCGCCATCTGGCTGCCAGCGCACCCAGTCGCCGGTGCGGTACATACGCGCCCCCGGCTGCGGGCTGAACGGGTCGTGCAGAAAGTGCTCGGCGGTCATCTGCGGCTGGTTCAGGTAGCCACGGGCAACGCCTTCGCCACCGATGTACAACTCACCAGCCGCGCCAACCGGCAGCAGGTTGCGCTGCGCATCCAGCACGTACAGCCGGGTGTTGGCTACCGGGCCGCCAATGTGCAACGGGCCGCCGGGTACTACCAGGCCCGACGTCGCCACCACCGTGGTTTCGGTGGGGCCGTAGTTGTTGATCACCTGGTAGCCGCGCTCTCGGCCAAGGCGGCGCAAGCGGTCGCCCCCCACCAGCAAGGTGCGCAAGGTCGGGTGCTGGTGGCCTTGGGCAAAGGCGTGCTCGGCCACAGGGGTTGGCAGAAAACTAACGTCCAGTGGCTGGGCACGCCACCAGGCCAGCAATGCATCGATGTCTTCGGCGCCGTCGCGCACAGGCGCCAGGTGCAAGGTCGCCCCGCAGCACAGTGCCGGCCAGGTTTCCCAGGCCATGGCGTCGAAGCCAAAGCCGGCGACGCTGGACTGATGGCGACCTGGGCCGAGGTCGAAGCGGCTGCAATGCCAATCCACCAGGTTGGCCAGCATGCGTTGCTCCACCATCACGCCTTTGGGTTGCCCGGTCGAGCCGGAGGTATAAATGACGTAGGCCAGGTGCTCGGGTGACTGCGGCAGGAACCTGAAGCCGGCGGCGGGCTGGCCCTGCCATGCAAACCGGTCCAACTCGATCTGCGGCCGGCCATGGGCAGGCAGGCGCTCACTGAAGCGCGACAGGGTCAGCACCACCTGCGGCGCGCTGTCGCGCAGCAGGTAGGCAATGCGCTCTGTGGGGTGAGTGGCATCAATCGGTACGTAAGCAGCCCCGCTTTTGAGCACCGCCAGCAGCCCGGCCAAGGTGTCCAGCCCGCGCTGGCCTACCACCGCCACCCGCTGCTCGGGGGTGACGCCCAGGCTTGCCAGGTGCTGGGCCAGCAAGGTCGCCCGGCGGTCCAGTTCGCCATAGCTCAGTTGGTGTTCACCGAAGCGCGCAGCAATGGTGTGCGGGCGGGTATTGGCCTGCCACTCGATGCGCCGCTGGATCAACGCCGCGTCGCCTGTGGCCAGCGTGCGCCCCGTGTCGTTCCAGTGCCGCAGGCTGTGTTGATCTGCCTCGGTCAGCACCTCGAACGCAGCCACCGCCAGCTGCGGCTGGGCCAGGCCTTGCTCCAGCACATGCAGCAGACGCGCCGCCAGGGCCTGCACTTCGTCGTCCGCCAGCCATGCGCGGTCATGTACCAGGTGCAGGCGCGCTGCGCCGGTGTGGGTGTTGCAGCGCAGGTGAATACTCAGCGGTGCAGGTTCATGGCCGTTGCTGATCATCACGGTATGGCTGGCGGTGTCACCGATGCACAGGGCGTTGGTGTCCTCCTCAAACGACACCAGCACTTCGAACAGCCGTGCTCGCCCGCCAGGTTGAACTGCCAGTTCGCGCTGCAACGCGCTAAGGGCGTAGCGTTGATGGCGAAAGTCCTGTTTCAGCGCCTCGGCAATGCCCTGGACCAACGGCGCAAACGCCAACGCGCGACCGAAGCCCATGCGCAATGCACTCACTTGCGTGAACAGCCCAAGCGTGGCCTTGAACTGTGCATTGCTGCGGTTGCGCACAGGTAAGCCCACCACCCATTCATCGCGTTGCCAAGTGCGGCTCACACACACGTGCAGCGCGGCCAGCAATACGTGGAATGGCGAGGCGTTCAGCGGCGCGGCCAGCCCGCGCATGCGTGCCAGCAGGCTTGGGGCAAACGCCAGTTCCAGCGCGCCACTCGGCGAGGGGGCGTGCTCAGGTTGTTGGCGGGGTTGCAACAGCGGGTCGGGTAGGCTTGCATACCGGGCCAGCCAGTAGGCACGGTCCTTGGCGTGGCGCGCAGAGGCCTGATAGCGGGCATCGTCTTCGATGAAGGTTGTGTAGGACGGTGCGCTGCCCGGTAGGGGCTGGCCCAGTTCAAGCTGCCGGTACAGGTGGGCAAGCTGCTTGAACCATTGATCGACACCCCAGCCGTCCAGCACCAGGTGGTGAGCCTTGAGCGCCAACAGGTGTTGATGCTCGTCGATGCGCACCAGCATCACCCCCCATAGAGGCGCTGTGCTCAGTTCGAAAGGCGTTTGCATCCAGCCCTGTAGCAGGGCGCGTGCTGCCTGTAGCGGGTCTTGCCTGGCCTGCACGTCATCCACTGCAAAGCGCACAGGCGTGGCGCCGGCAAAGCACTGGCGCGCGATGCCCTGGTCGGTGACCAGCGCAGCCCGCAGCCCATCGTGCAGCCGCGCCAAGTGCGCAATGGCCTGCTCCAGCCGTGCCTGGTCCACCGGGCCGTGCACATGCAGGTAGGCGCCAATGTTATACAGCGGCGAAGGCCCGTGGCTGAGCTGGTCCAGCCAGATGTCCTGCTGGGCAACGGTCAGGTCGAAAGTGTCGGCGACGGGCATGATTCGGCAGGTCCTTCTGATTGATCATCCGCCGATTCAACCACTGGCCCTGCGCGCTGTATGGCCTGTTAAACCCGGACATCCCGCCAGTTGCAGCCGTTGGCTTAATGTTGTGTAGGACATTGGCTATAACCCTGCGCGTGTGATGGCGCACGGCATACCGTATGCGTCGCGATCCGGTCGCAACCGTCGCAGTTCTGACGTCAAAATGCTGGCATCTTGCAACCTCACAGGTCGCCGCACGCTCGGCCCGGCCTTTCATCAGCGGCAGACCATGGCATTTTCTGTCCCCGATTCCCATTACAGACGCCCAGGCCCTGGCGGGCTTGAATAGGTGCCAACCACACATCCGCCCCAACGTCGAGGAACGCCTGAGCGCGCACCTGCCGCACACCTTTGGCTACAGGAAAACAGACATGATGCTGAGCAGCCCCCGCGAACACCGCCCCGACCCGCAACTGTACCTGCAGTTGGGCGAACTCATCGCCGGCACCGGTGGCGCAGGCTTTGCCGGGCAGATGCTGCGGCTGGTGCAGGCCCAGGTGTTCGTGCATTGGCTGGAGCTCAGTGAATGGACACTCGACCTGCCCCAGGCCGAGCCCAGCACTATCCAGGTACTGGGCAGCGCCGGGCTGGATCCTGTGCAGCACAGTGGCCGCTGCTTGCGTCAGCCGCTGCTGCAACGCATCCGGCAGATGCACGACCCGCTGCTGATCGAGTTCAAGGCTTCTCACGGCAGTTGCCAGCAGCACAACAGCCACCAGTGCCATGTGGTGTCCTGCAGCGGGAGCAAGCGCTGGGTCATCAGCTTTCACCGGCAGCCCAGCCAGCCGGCCTTCTCCCTCGGCGACCTGTCACAGCTCAAGAACCTGTGCGAAACCTTGCTGCCCTTGGTGGAACACCACGGCCAGTTACTGGACCACAGTATTCGCCCTCCTGGTAGCGCACCGAACGATTCGGAACCCACTGCGCTGCGCCAGGCCTTTGCCGAGCGCTTGAGCAAGGAAGCGGTGAGGCTGTCGGTGCGGGAACAGGAAGTGTGCCTGGGCCTGCTCACCGGGGGCACCGTTCCAGAAATGGCCCAGCGCCTGAATGTGAAGAACAGCTCGGTGGAGACCTACCTCAAGCGCGCCACCGCCAAGCTCGGTGTGAGTGGCCGACATGGCCTGGCCAAGTGGATGGCCGGGGCCTCCTAACCTGAAAGCGGCATCGTGTAACTAAATAATGCATTTGATAATGATTCGTAGTACTTTCGCGGCGCAGTTATAACTTCCACTTCACTGCCCTCTTTCAGGACCGTACTGTCGATGCGTCGCACGTTCGTTTCGCTTTGTGTTCTTCATGCTATTTCCCCCCTGGCTTTTGCCGCACCGGGTGCCCCGGGTGACGCGGCCCAGGTCGAACTCCAGGCCTTGAGCATCACCGGTAGCGCCGACAGCGAGCGGGCTGATGGCCCGGTGGACGGCTACAAGGCCAGCCGCTCAGCCAGCGCCACCCGCACCGACACCGCCTTGCACGACACGCCCCAGTCGCTAAGCGTGGTGCCCAAGGATGTGCTGCAGGACACCGGTGCCACCCGCCTGCAAGATGGCCTGGACTACGCCGGCGGTGTCGGCCGGGCCAACAATTTTGGTGGCCAGGGCCTTACCACCTTTACCGTTCGCGGCTTTACCACCGGCGAGTTCTATCGCAACGGGTTCCCGATCAACCGCGGCTACCCCAACGCGCCAGACGCCAACACCGTCGAGCGCCTGGAGGTAATCCGCGGCCCGGCAAGCAGCCTGTATGGCCGTGGCGACCCTGGCGGTACCTTCAATGTGGTCAGCAAGCAGCCGCTGGCAGATCCGAAAGTAACCCTGGGCACCCAGGTGGATGACCAGGGCATGCACCGCGCCACGCTGGACGCCACTGGGCCACTGACTCAGGACGGCGCCCTGGCCTACCGCCTGAACGTGCTGGGTGAAGGGGGTGAAAGCTTTCGCGACGATGTGCAGAGCGAGCGCTACGACGTGGCCCCGGTGCTCAGCTGGCAGGTGAACGACAGCACCAAGATCGTCTTCGAAGGCGACTTCATGCGCAACAACCACCCGCTGGACCGTGGCCTCACCCGATACGCCACGCAGACGCGCAGCGCCTCGCGTGACACCTACATCTGGGAAAAAGGCAGCGACAACCTGCTGCACAACGACAACAACATGGCCCAGGTCCGCTTCGAGCACTTGCTCAACGACAACTGGACCCTGGCCGGTGGTTTCCAGTTTCTGGACGGCAGCCTGAAGGGCAACGCGGTAGAGGCCAACAAGGCGCCCGCCGACGGCCATACCCTGCAGCGCAACTTCAACTACCGCAAGCTGGAGTGGACCGACCGCGACTGGCAATTGAACCTGACCGGGCACTTCGACACCGGCACGTTCAGCCACACGCTGCTCACCGGCGTGGAGTACGAAAATTACGACTACAACTCGATCATCCAGCGCTCGTCGGCAAAAGATGGCACCTACCCGATCGATATCTACCACCCCGTGCTGGGCCAGCCACGCCCCGCGCTCACCCGCACCACCACCTGGGACAAGGAAAACCTGCAGACCTGGGCGTTCTTCATCCAGGACCAGGTTGCCCTCACCGACCGCCTGAAGGCCCTGGCCGGCGTACGCTTCGAGCGCTTCGAGCATGACTACGACGACAAGCTGCCGACCAACCGCGATTTCAGCAAGGGCGAAAATGGCGTCACACCCCGTCTGGGCCTGCTCTACGACCTGACTGACACTGTGGCGGTGTATGCCAACACGGCGCGTTCGTTCAAACCCAACACCGGCACCCCTGCCAGTGGCGGCAGTGGCTTCGACCCGGAAAAAGGCAAGTCCTACGAGCTGGGCGTGAAGTGGGAAGCGCTGGATCGGCAGCTCAGCGTCGACGCTGCGATCTACCATATCGTCAAGGAAAATGTGCTGGCCAACGACCCCAACGACCCGACGGGCACCTTCAAGGTAGCGGCCGGTGAGGTCCGCAGCCGTGGCCTGGATATCAACGTGGCCGGCAACCTGACCCCCGAATGGCGGATAATCGGCGGCTATTCCTATGTGGATGCCGAGGTCACCAAGGACACCACCCTGCCCTCGGGCACGCGACTGGCCAACATTCCGCGCAACACCTTCAGCCTGCTGAACACCTACGAATTCCAGGACGGCGTGGCCAAGGGCCTGGGGCTGGGTGTGGGTGTGAAATATGTGGATGACCGCGCCGGGCAGACTGCCGCAACCACGTACACCATGGAGCGCTACAACGTGGTCGACTTGCTGAGCTTCTACAAGGTCAACGAACACGTACGTGTGAACCTGGACTTGAAGAACGTGTTCAACAAAGGCTACGACGAAGGCTCATTCAACAGCTACGTGTACCCGGGTGCACCGCGTACGTTGCAGGCGGGGGTTTCCTACACGTTCTAAGGTGCGCCAGGCCTGTGGGCAGCGAGCCCACCCACAGGCCTGCTGCTATCAGAAGCCCTTGCTGTAAAACAGCGAGTACGACTCGATGCCGTCGTTGGGTTGCTTGATGCCGGCGTTGGAGTAGTGAATGGCACGGATGCCGACCTTCTGCTCCGACGGCAGTTTCAGGCCCAGGCCGATGCGGTCTTCGAAGTTGAACGACGAACCCAGGTGTTGGTCACCCACGTTGGTCTTGGAGAAGGCCGCGATGCCGATGCCCGCCTCGATGTAAGGGGTGTAGGTGAAGCCGCTGAATTCATAGGTGAATACCGGGGCGAACGACAGGGAGTGCGCGCCGCTGGCGTCACCGCCCTCCCAGTAGGTGTAGCCGGCATCCCAGTAGCCGGTCAGGTGGCCGACACTGCTCTCTAGCCACTTCTTGTCCCAGTCGAAGGACAAGCCGATGCGGTAGGTCATGTCGCCTTGGCTGGTCGCGCCTACAGCGCCGGAAATCTGCGCGGCCTGGGCCAGGTTGGCCCCCGCAAACGCAAGCAAAGCGGCGGCGAGCGACGCTGCAATACGGGTTTTCATCGACGACATCTCCTGATGGTGTACACGGCAAACGGGGGCTTTGGCCCCTCGAAATATGGGGTGACCCTTAAGCTTTTTTTGGTCACAACAAGTAATACTTTCCTGATTATTGTCCACTTGTTCAGGAAGAAGAAAGGAAAATGCCATCATTGACGCCAAAAAACTTCCCTGAGGAACGAGTGGCCAAGCCACCATACCTGATGTTTGAAAAATAATTCATTCATATCAGCTGGTTGTACTACTTTCCTCAAGCAATTTCACAAATGCGCTCAGGCTCTGCGACACGGTGCCCCGCCGCCACACCAGCCACGTTTTGAGGTAGCGGAAGTCTTCACACATGGGCCATGCGCTCACGGTGCTGCACCCGGGCATGTTGTCCAGCATGGTGCGCGGCATCATGGCCAACCCTGCGCCTGCACTGACGCACGCCAGCATGCCGTGGTAGGACTCCATCTCGTGGATCTTGCCTGGCACCGCCTGGTCCTGCACAAACCAGTTCTCGAAGTGGTGCCGGTAGGAGCAGTTGGCGCGAAAGGCGTAGATGCTTTCGCCATTCACATCCTGGGCCCGGGTGACCGGTGGGTGGTTGAGTGGCGAGATGATCACCATTTGCTCTTCGAACACCGGCATCCCCTCGAGCGTGGGGTGCAGTATGGGGCCATCGACAAATGCAGCCACCAGCCGCCCCGACAGCACCCCCTCGAGCATGGTGCCCGAGGGCCCGGTGGACAGGTCCAGGTCCACCTTGGGGTAGCGCTGGTTATAAGCGGCCAGCAGCGCTGGGATACGTACCGCTGCAGTGCTTTCCAGCGAACCCAGGGCAAACGTGCCCTGAGGGTCTTCACCCGCTACCGCAGCACGGGCTTCGTGCACTAGGTCGAGAATGCGGCGGGTGTACTCAAGGAAGTTCCAGCCAGCGGGTGACAGCCGCAGGCGGCTTTTTTCCCGAATGAACAAGTCAACGCCCAGGTCTTCTTCCAACTGCTTAATACGTGTGGTGAGGTTGGACGGCACACGGTGAATGTGCTGGGCGGCAGCGCTGATGCTGCCCTGCTCCGCCACAGCCTTGAAAATTTCCAGTTGCACGAGGTCCACTGCATTCTCCAAACGTGAATGTTTCGCTCATTATTATTCAGTTTTCATTAAACCCCTAGCCCGCTAGTCTGGCTCCACTGCCTAATAACAGCGAGAGATCCTTGCCATGAGTGCGATCAGCAGCCAGACCCACGCCATCTCCCTCGACCCGTTCACCGGCGAGCAGATCGGTGCCTACCCGTTCGACAACGACGCCGCACTGGAAGCGGCGCTGCAACGTGCCAAGGTGGGTTATGCGCACTGGCGCCAGGTATCGCTGGCAGAGCGCAGCGAATACCTGTTGGCGCTGGGTGACGCACTGGAACGCCAGGCAGAAACCTTCGCCCAGATGATCAGCCGTGAGATCGGCAAGCCGATCACCCAGGCCCGTGGCGAGGTGGCCAAGTGCGTCGGCCTGTGCCGCTGGTACGCCGAGCACGGCCCGGCCATGTTGGCCCCGGAACCGACCCAAGTTGAGAAGGCCCGTATAGAGTATCGCCCGCTGGGGCCGATCCTGGCTGTGATGCCCTGGAACTTCCCTATCTGGCAGGTGCTGCGCGGCGCCGTGCCAGCCATTCTGGCCGGCAACACCTATGCCCTCAAGCACGCCCCGAACGTGATGGGCAGCGCCTACCTGCTGGGCAAGTTGTTCAAGGATGCTGGCCTGCCCGATGGCGTGTTCGAGGTGCTGAACGTGACCCCGGACGGTGTTACCCGCGCTATCAACGACCCGCGTATCGCCGCGGTCACCCTGACTGGCAGCGTGCGTGCCGGCATGGCCATCGGCGCACAAGCCGGTGCTGCCTTGAAGAAGTGCGTGCTGGAGCTGGGCGGTTCCGACCCGTTCATCGTGCTGGCCGATGCCGACCTGGATGCTGCCGTGCAGGCCGCCGTGATCGGCCGCTACCAGAACACCGGCCAGGTGTGCGCAGCTGCCAAGCGCCTGATCGTGGAACAGGGCATCGCCGATGCCTTCACCCGCAAGTTCGTGGAGGCTACCCGCGCACTCAAGGTCGGTAACCCGCTGCAGGACGACACCTACGTCGGGCCGATGGCCCGCTACGACCTGCGTGATGAGCTGGACGGCCAGGTACAGGCTACCTTGGCGGAGGGCGCCACGCTGTTGCTGGGCGGCAGCAAGGTAGAAGGCGTTGCCAACGTCTATGCGCCCACGGTACTGGGCGACGTCACCCGGGACATGACTGCCTTCAAGCAGGAGCTGTTCGGGCCGGTGGCCGCCATTATCACGGCCCGCGATGCGGAACATGCGGTGGAGCTGGCCAACGACAGCGATTTTGGCCTGGCTTCGACCATCTATACCGCCGACTACGCCTTGGCGGAGCGCATGACCACGGCCCTGGATACCGGCGCAGTGTTCATCAACGGCTACTGCGCGTCCGACCCCCGCGTGGCCTTCGGCGGGGTGAAGAAAAGCGGGTTTGGCCGTGAGCTGTCACACTTCGGCGTGCGTGAGTTCACCAACGCCCAAACCGTTTGGCTAGACCGCAACTGACCCTTCCCTCAGGGGCTGTGGCACAGCCCCTGAGGCTCAATCGCGAACCTGGTCCTTGACCCAGTCCAGCATCCCACCTGGCACGATGAGCTCGTGCCGGGCGCGCGAGCAGGCGGTGTACAACCCCGCCAGCATGCGTGCCCGCTCATGGCGATTACCCGCCACCTGCGGGGGCACCATCAGCTCCGGCGACACCATCACCCGGGCGAACTCCCTGTTTTTCACATCCCGCACCCGGCCCAGGAACAACGTGGGCGCCTTGTCCCAGCGGTAACGGCTTTTGGCCTTGGCGAAATGCGCTGGCGTGTAGCCTTTGCCCAGCATGTTGTGCACCGCGATGAACGCCTTGTCGTCGCCCTTGTCCTGGGCCAGTGCCTGCCAGCTGGCATAGCGGAACAGCATGGGGTGGCGCGGGCGTGTGCCATGGCGGTACAGCTCGATGCAGTCTTCGACGAACAGTTCGAAATCCTTGCGCGCACTTGGCAGCAGCACAAAGGGCACGCCCTGGTGGGTCAGGCGCTGGAACCAGCCGAACAGCCCCCATTCGTCATCGACGATCAAGGCGGTGGGCTGCTCCGGTACCGTCACGGTGTCAAAGAAGCTGACGCGGGTGTAGTGCTCGGCACTGCCGCTGAACGCGGCCTGGATGGACGCCGGGTGCGCCTGTATCAGCGGGTTGAGCACGTTGTCCATGGCGGGGCCCGCACGCAGCGAATGATCGATGTAGCGCTGGCGGATGAAACCGCCATGGTGCGGGCTGAGGCCATTGAGGTTCTGCAACTCGTCGCCCAGCGCGATGACCGACTGCGGAGTGCGGTCGAGCACAGCCAGCATGGGCGCGGACAGCTCGTGGGCCTCATCGACGATAACGTGGGTGTAGCGTGAATCAATCATGTAGCCAGTGAGCGACAACAACTTGATCCGGTGGTAGTCGCGTAGGGGCAGCTGGATGTCCCGCGCCGATGGGCGAATCAGCTCTTGCCAGTACAGGCGGGCCTTTTCCAGCAGCACTTCCTGGTCCAGAGGCGTGGTGCCCGCCCCGGCCCAGGGCAGGTGCTGCAGTTGCAGCTGGCTGTCGGCGCTGTAACAGAAGGAGCGTACCGCCCGTATGCACAGCGCAACCACGTCGCGGGCTGCCAGCGGGCCGATGTCGGGAATCCCCAACCAACGCACCACCTGAGCCTCCTGGGGGCGCCAGGACCGTTTGGTGCGGTAGGCGTCACGCAGGCGGAAGCCATTGCTGGTGAGGTCGCGGTTGAGTAGCTCGTCGGCCAGTTGCCCGAAGGTGAGCGCGGTGTACGCGGCGGCATCCTTCACCCGTGCCTGCAATGCGCGCAACTGGCCTTCGGTCAAGGCCAGCAGCAGGGTGCGCTTGGGGTCGAGCAGGCGGGCGAACTGATGGATCAGGAAGGTCTTGCCGGTACCGGCGAAGCCCTGCACGGCGACCGATTCGTCGACGCCACTGAGGAACTCGCGCAACAGCCGGTTTTGTTGGTCACTGAGCATCAGGTCGCTGGCCAGGGCTGGCAGGTACACGGGGTGCAGCGGTGTCACACGCTGGCGATACAGGTCGGCGAACTGGAACCGCCACTCACCCTGCTCATCGAGCAGTTCATCGGCGTTGCAGGGCACATCGTCCGCCAGCAGGGCGATGCCGTTCTCGCCCAGCATGCCCAGGCCCATGGCAAACGCCTCGCGGTCGAACTGCTGCTGCACCTGGCCTTGAAAACGCCCAGGTGCGGCGGCCTCGACCTGGCTGGCGATACGCACCACCTCGGCAAACCTGCGCTCTTGTGCGTCTGCTGTGGCAGTAGCCGGCTGGCGCGGCAGGTTCTGCACGAACACGGCAGCCGCAGCCTGAAGCAGCGAGGCCGTGGCCAGGAAGTGGGCAGGGGTGTCGTTGGCGAGGCGGTCAGCCTGTTCGCCGGACAAAGGCAGATAGAACATCGGCACCTCGGGTTGATCAGGGCGGCACCATAGCAATTTTCAGGGGGGAATGCAGGCCAATGTCAGGCCATCCCCACCCTCACCCGCTTCAACGTTTCGCTTGGAAACTCCTTGAACAACTGCCTGTAACTCTCTGAAAATCTTCCTAAATGCCAAAACGACCAGCGCATGGCGACCTCTGCCACCGTGACGCCACTGTCACGCAGCAGGTCGCGCCTGGCGCCATTGAGCCGGCGCAAGCGCAACCATTGTGCAGGTGGCATACCGGTAAATGCGCGGAACGCCTGTTGCAACTGACGCAGCGACACCCCGGCCACGTCTGCCAGCTCCACCAGGTTGAGCGTTTCTTCAGGGCAATCGGCTGCCCATTCACTGACCGAACGCATGATCGCCCGCGCCTCGTCACGCCGGCCCAGGGCCGCGCCCTGCAGGCGCTGGCAGGCGTTGTCCAGAATGAACAGGCAGTCCTCCAGCAATTGCGGCGCCAGGGCCTGGCCCTGGTGCGGGCAGCCCGCTTCGGCCAGTTGCCGCAATGTGGCACTGAGCCAACTGCCGAACAACGCGTTCTGCCTGCTGCCCAGTGGCATCATGTACAGGCCGTCCAGCCGCGATGGGTGCAGCCCCTGCTGCGCCAGGAAGGCCTGGTCGAACACCACTGCCACCTCCTGGTAGTTCTCTGGCGTGATCCAGATGTTGCGGCTGTGCTCGTTCAGCAGGTACAGGCTGTCATCGCTGCGGTCGAAACAGAACGTGAGGGAACCCGGCGGCGCACGGAAAAACTGCTCCACCCGGGTATTGAGGCGCTCCTCGTACACCTGCACGCCATCGAGGCCCAGGCTGCGCAGCTCACCATTGAAAAGCCCCGGGGACATCTGCCGGTATTGCTGCTGCCAGCCAGGGGTGGCACGCACTTGCTCAGTGACGTCGGTGGTGTGAAACGCCTGAACCTGCATCGCATTGGCGGTTGTCACGCAATATCCTGACTGCACTCTTTTGGTGCATTGGTAAGTGGTAAAAGTGGATAGATCACCCAGTCATCAGTCGCCAAGATAGCCCTCAGCGCGTCACCTGGGAAGCACCTGCCTGCGTTGCTACCCGCCTGAAACCCAACCAAGAGGTCTGTATGAACGCCCCTTTCGATCAGCTGTCCGCCTGGCTGAAAGAACACCGCATCACCGAAGTCGAATGCGTGATCAGCGACCTGACCGGCATCGCCCGCGGCAAGATCGCCCCGACCGCCAAGTTTCTGCATGAACGTGGCATGCGCCTGCCGGAGAGCGTGCTGCTGCAGACCGTGACCGGCGACTACGTGGATGACGACATCTACTACAGCCTGCTGGACGCGGCCGACATCGACATGGTGTGCCGCCCCGACCCCACCGCGGTCTACCAGATACCCTGGGCCATCGAACCCACCGCGATCGTGATTCACGATACCTTCGACAAACAGGGCAACCCCATTGCGCTGTCGCCGCGCAACGTGCTCAAGAAAGTACTCAAGCTCTACGCCGACAAAGGCTGGCAGCCGATCGTCGCTCCGGAGATGGAGTTCTACCTGACCAAGCGCTGCGAAGACCCAGACTTGCCGTTGCAGGTACCGCTGGGCCGTTCTGGTCGCGCCGAAAGTGGCCGCCAGTCGTTTTCCATCGACGCCGCCAACGAATTCGACCCCCTGTTCGAAGATGTCTACGACTGGTGCGAGCTGCAAGGCCTGGACCTGGACACCTTGATCCATGAAGACGGCCCGGCGCAGATGGAGATCAACTTCCGCCACGGCGACGCCTTGGACCTGGCTGACCAGATCACGGTGTTCAAGCGCACCATGCGCGAAGCTGCGCTCAAGCACAACGTGGCCGCCACCTTCATGGCCAAGCCGATCACCGACGAGCCCGGCAGCGCCATGCACCTGCACCAGAGCGTGGTGGACATCGCCACGGGCAAGCCGATTTTCGCCAACGAAGACGGCAGCATGAGCACGTTGTTCCTGCACCATATTGGCGGTTTGCAGAAGTACATCCCCAAACTGCTGCCGATGTTCGCACCCAACGTCAACTCGTTCCGCCGCTTCCTGCCAGACACCTCGGCACCGGTGAACGTGGAGTGGGGTGAAGAAAACCGCACCGCAGGCCTGCGGGTGCCCACCTCCAGCCCCGAGTCGATGCGCGTGGAAAACCGCCTGCCCGGCGCCGACGCCAACCCCTACCTGGCCATCGCGGCCAGCCTGCTGTGCGGCTACCTGGGCATGGTCGAACAGATCGACCCCAGCGCACCGGTGCAGGGCCGTGCCTACGAGCGGCGCAACCTGCGCCTGCCGATCACCATCGAAGACGCCCTGCAGCACATGGAGGACTGCGAAACCGTGCAACAGTACCTGGGCAAGCAGTTCGTCCAGGGGTATGTGGCGGTCAAGCGTGCCGAGCATGAAAACTACAAGCGCGTCATCAGCTCATGGGAGCGCGAGTTCCTGATGCTGAGCGTCTGAGCCAACGGGGCTGCGCCGCAGCCCCGCCACACCGACTTCGAACAACAAGACCAACGAGGTGTTCCCATGCGTCATCTGCACAGCCTGACGGCGGCTGCACTCACCCTGCTGTTCGCCACCACCAGCCACGCCGAATCCAGCGTCAGCGTGTACAACTGGACCGACTACATTGGTGACACCACCCTGGCCGACTTCCAGGCCAGCAGCGGCATCAAGGTGGTGTATGACGTATTCGACTCCAACGAAACCCTGGAGGGCAAGCTGCTGGCCGGGCGCACCGGCTATGACGTGGTGGTGCCCTCGAACCACTTCCTCGCCCGCCAGGCCCAGGCCGGCGCGTTCATGCCGCTGGACCGCAGCAAGCTGCCTAACTGGCAGCACCTAGACCCCAAGTTACTGAAGCTGCTGGAACAGAACGACCCCGGCAACCGCTATGCCGTGCCCTACCTGTGGGGCACCAACGGCATCGGCTACAACGTCGACAAGGTCAAGGCCGCCCTGGGCATCGACCGTATCGATTCGTGGGCGGTACTGTTCGAGCCCGAGAACCTGAAAAAGCTCAAGCAGTGCGGTGTGGCGTTCATGGACTCCCCGGATGAACTGTTCCCGGCCATGCTCAACTACCTGGGCATGAACCCGCGCAGCGAAAACGCGGCCGACTACCCCAAGGCTGAAGCACGCCTGCTGGCGCTGCGCCCGTACATTACCTACTTCCACTCCTCCAAATACGTGTCAGACCTCGCCAACGGCAACATCTGCATCGCCTTCGGCTACTCCGGCGATGTGTTCCAGGCCGCTCACCGCGCCGCCGAGGCCAAGAACGGTGTGAAAATCGCCTACAGCATCCCCAAGGAAGGCAGCAACCTCTGGTTCGACCTGCTGGCCATCCCCAAGGATGCCAACAACCCGGAACAGGCGCTCGCCTTCATCAACTACCTGATGGACCCCAAGGTGATCGCCAAGGTCAGCGACACGATCGGGTACGCCAACGGCAACCCGGATGCCAAGGCCTTCATGGATGCAGCCTTGGTAAACAACCCCGAGATCTATCCGCCGCAGGAGGTGCTCGACAAGCTGTACATCTCCACCACCCAGAGCCCGAAGATCATGCGCCTGATGACCCGGTCCTGGACCAAGATCAAGTCCAACCGCTGAGCCGAGAATACCCATGTCTGCACAGAGCCAACACACTGCCTCGTACTATGCCGCCAGCGCCCGGCAACCGGCGCCCTACCCCAGCCTTGCGGGTGACCTGAGCGCCGATGTGTGCGTGGTCGGCGGCGGCCTCACCGGGGTGAACACTGCCCTGGAGCTGGCTGAGCGCGGGCTGTCGGTGGTGCTGCTGGAAGGCCGGCGCATCGGCTGGGGGGCCAGTGGGCGCAACGGCGGCCAGCTGATCCGTGGCATCGGCCATGACGTCACGGGCTTTGCTCGGCATGTGGGCCAGGAGGGCGTGCGTTACCTGAAGCAGGCCGGCATCGATTCGGTCACCCTGGTGGCCGAGCGCATCGCCCGTTATGGCATCGCGTGCGACTTGCGCTGGGGCTTTTGCGAATTGGCCAACACCCCCGCCCAGTTCGAAGCGTTCGTCGCCGAGCAGGATGACCTGGCCAGCCTGGGGTATCGCCCCGAAACCCGCCTGGTCAGCGCCGAGCGCCTGCATGAGGTGGTGGCGAGCGATCGCTATGCCGGGGGCATGGTCGACATGGGCTCCGGCCACCTGCACCCGCTGGACCTGGTGCAGGGCGAGGCCCGTGCGGCGGCAGGCCTTGGCGTGCAGATCTTCGAGCAAACCCCGGTACTGCGCATCGAACACGGCCCACGGGTAACCGTGCACACCGCCCACGGCCGCGTGCAGGCGGAGCACCTGGTACTGGGTTGCAATGCCCACCTGGAGGGCCTGGAGCCAACGCTCAGCGGCAAGGTGTTGCCAGCCGGCAGCTATGTGGTGGCCACCGAGCCGCTGCCCGAGGCGCTGGCAACCAGCCTGATCCCGCAGAACATGGCCCTGTGCGACCAGAAAGTGGGCCTGGACTACTATCGCCTCACGGCGGACCGCAGGCTGCTGTTCGGGGGCGCTTGCCACTACTCCGGGCGCGACCCTCGGGACATCGGCGCCTACATGCGGCCCAAGGTGCTCAACGTGTTCCCGCAGCTGGCCAACGTACGCATCGATTACCAGTGGGGCGGCATGATCGGCATCACGGCCAACCGGTTCCCGCAGGTGGGGCGGCTGCGCCAGCACCCCAACGTCTACTACGCCCAAGGCTATTCGGGCCATGGGCTGAACGTGACCCACTGGACCGCCAAGCTGTTGGCCGAGGGTATAGCCGTGGGCCACAGCCAGGGCCTGGACATGTTCAGCGCCGTCCCCCACCTCACCTTCCCCGGCGGCAAGGCCCTGCGCTCGCCGCTGTTGGCCATGGGCATGCTCTGGTACCGCCTGCGCGAAGCGCTCGGTTAACGCCCTGCGCAGCAGGCCCTGTGCTAACCTGCCCCGCTAAAAAAGCGCCCCGCTACCCCAGCGGGCGTTCAAAGGGAAGCGGGCAGTGCTGCCCCGGTTAGTTCAGGATTCCTCACCCATGCAGTTCCACAAGAACATCAACGCCTTGCGGGCGTTGGCTGTGATCTCCGTCGTGCTCTACCACTTCAAGACCGCAGGCCTGAGCGCCGGCTTCATTGGTGTGGATGTGTTCTTCGTGATCTCGGGTTATCTCATGACCCGGATCATCGCCACCGGCCTGCAAGCCGGGCAGTTCTCGCTCATCGCCTTCTATGCCGCCAGGGCGCGCCGGATCATTCCCGCGCTTGCCGCGCTGTGCGTGGTACTGGCCGTGTTCGGTTACTTCTTCCTGCCCACGGACGACTACCGGGAGTTGTTGCGCACCACCAAGGAAAGCCTGCTGTTCACGTCCAACCACTACTTTGCCAAGGACGGCAGCTACTTCGACGCCCCACTGCAGGAAAACTGGCTGCTGCACACCTGGTCGCTGTCGGTGGAGTGGCAGTTCTACCTGCTGTACCCGCTGATACTCATGGCCCTGTTCAGGCTGGGCAATCTTCGTAAGGTGAAGCTGATGGTGGCGGCCCTGGGAGCCTGTTCCCTTGCGGCGTCCATGGCCTGCAGCGCCAGCCACCCTGTAGGTTCGTTCTTCCTGTTGCCTACCCGGGCGTGGGAAATGATTGCCGGCGGGCTGGTGTACCTGTACCCGCTGAAGCTTTCGGGGCGGGCGGTGGCCGCCTCTGAAACCGTAGGGCTGGCACTGATTGGCGCTGCCCTGGTGCTGCTGCCACACGACGCTGCCTGGCCTGGTTACCTGGCCCTGGTGCCCGTTGCCGGTGCCATGCTGGTGATCCAGGCCAACTCAAACAGCGCGTTCGCACGCAACCGGTTGCTGCAGTTTCTGGGTAAGTGCTCGTATTCAATCTACCTGTGGCATTGGCCGCTGGTGGTGTTTCTGTATACCTGCGGGCTGCTGGAAAACACGCTGGCGACCACGGTCGCTATGTTCTTGTCGGTGGGCCTGGGTGCGCTCTCCTACTATGGCGTCGAGGCCAGAACACGCAAAGTGGCACGGCCAGCCATGGGCCTTGCCCGCTACGTTGGCATGGGCCTGGTGGTGGTTGCCGCTGCCGGCGCGCTGGGTTCTGCGGTCAAGCACAACCCTCAGGTGCGCTGGGTTAAGCAAGACGGAAAACCGGAATACGAAAGCAAGCTGTATACCCAGCAGTGCACACCGAACGCATTCGGCGCTTCGCAATGCCAGTTGGGCTCTGGCGAAATCACAGCCATTCTGCTGGGGGACAGCCACGCCCAATCAACTGCGGCGGCCTTGATGCTGGAAACCGATCAGGCGGCGCTTGGCTGGGCCCGCGCGGGCTGCCCTACCCTGATCGAGTTCCAGATGAACAACAAGGAGGTCGAGCGCAACTGCAAGGCGTTCAATGCCGAGAAGTTCGCGATACTGCAAACAGAGCATCAGGGGGTGCCGCTGTTCCTGTTCAGCCGCGCGGCGCTGTACACCGACCCGCGTCGCCACAGCGGTTACAGCCTGTACTTCGAAGGGGTACAGGGCCAAGGCAGCCGTGCGTTCGAGCAGCGGTTCATCCAGGCTTACACCGACACGGTCTGCATGCTGGCAAGCCACCGGCCCGTTTACATCGTCAAGCCCATCCCGGAAATGCCGTTCAGTGTTTACAAGGGGTTGAGCCTGCAGGCGCGGGTATTGGGCATCAAGGCTGATATCTCAACCCCACTGGCGGATTACCTGGCCCGCAACCGCCTGGCGCTGTCAGCCATGGACACGGCGGCGGCCACGTGCAACGCCAAGGTCATCGACCCGGTGCCGTACTTGTGCCCTGATGGGAAATGCATGGGGTCCAAGGGTGGGGTGCCGCTGTATTTTGACGACAACCACTTGATCGATGCCGGCAACGAGCAATTGCGCGGGTTGTTCAAAGGCACGCTGGCGCGCTAAGCGCCATAGGGGCATCAGCACTCCACAAAGGCGACGGCCAGGCCCCCTCGGGACGTTTCCTTGTAATTGGCGTGCATGTCTGCCCCGGTGTCGCGCATGGTGCGAATCACCCGGTCCAGCGAGATGAAATGCTCACCGTCGCCGCGCAAGGCCATCTGCACGGCGTTGATCGCCTTCACCGCAGCAATGGCGTTACGCTCGATGCAGGGCACTTGCACCAGGCCGCCCACCGGGTCGCACGTCAGGCCCAGGTTATGCTCCAGGGCAATTTCCGCCGCGTTTTCCAGCTGCGGCGGCGTTGCCCCCAGCACCTGCGCCAGGCCGGCGGCAGCCATCGAACAGGCTGAACCCACCTCGCCCTGGCAACCCACTTCCGCACCGGAAATAGAGGCGTTCTTCTTGCACAGGATGCCCACCGCTGCCGCGGCCAGCAGGAAGTCCACCACATCGGCATCAGAGGACGTGGGGTTGAACTTCATATAGTAGTGCAGCACGGCGGGGATGATACCCGCAGCACCGTTGGTGGGCGCCGTGACCATGCGCCCGCCGGCTGCGTTTTCTTCGTTGACCGCCAGGGCGAACAGGTTGACCCACTCCATGGCGCTGAGGGTAGAGCCGATCACGTTGGGCTTGCCCAGTTCCTGAAGGCTGCGGTGCAACTTTGCCGCACGGCGCTTCACATGCAGCCCGCCCGGCAGGATGCCTTCGTTGCGCAAGCCGTTGTTCACGCACTCACGCATGGCCGCCCAGATCCGCAGCAGGCCTTCGCGCACGTCTGCCTCAGGCCGCCAGGCACGTTCGTTGGCCATCATCAGCTGGGCCACGCTCAGGCCGTGAAGCTTGCACAGGCTCAGCAACTGCTCGGCGCTGTCGAATTCGTATGGCAGGGCCACCGCCTGGCTATCGCCAGCCGGCTGGTCGATTTCTGCCTGCTCGACGATGAAGCCGCCGCCGACCGAGTAATAGGTCTGGCTGAGCAGGCTGGCGCCGCTGTCGAAGGCTTCGAGGCGCATGGCATTGGGGTGGTACGGCAGGTCTTCGTCCAGCAGCAGCATGTCTTGCGCATAGTCGAAGGTCAGCGGCTGGCTGCCATCGAGCATCAGGCAACGCTCCTGCAACACCTGGCCGATGCGCGAGTCGATGGTGGCCGGGTCGATGCGATCAGGCCATTGGCCCATCAAACCCAGCAGGCATGCCCGATCAGTGGCATGCCCTACCCCGGTTGCCGACAGCGAACCGTACAGACGCACTTCGACACGCTGGGCGCGGGCCAGCAGGCCCTGCTCGCGCAACGCCTGGGCGAAGGTTGCCGCGGCGCGCATCGGGCCCACCGTGTGTGAGCTGGAGGGGCCTATGCCGATTTTGAAGAGGTCGAAAACACTGATAGCCATGCTAAAACCTGACCGGTGGATGCCTTGTGGCATGCAACAGATTTGCGAAGAAAATGGGCGCTAGCTCCTGTTATAGGCAATACTGGCCCTCATTCTCTGGAATGACCAACGATACTTCCTAAGCAAGGCTTTAGCAGGGCTAAACAATGCGACATCAACTCACTGGCCAATCGTTTGTCTGGCTGCATGTCTTCGCCTGCGCGGCGCGGCACCTGTCGTTCACCCGTTGCGCCGAGGAGCTGCACATCACCCCCGGGGCCGTCAGCCAGCAGATGCGCCAGTTGGAAGAACGCCTGGGGTATCGCCTGTTCGTGCGCCGGGCGCGTGGCGTGGAGCTCAGCGCCGAGGGCCAGCGCCTGGCGCAGACCGTGGCTGAGGCCTACGGCAGCATCGAGGCCGAACTGCTGCGCCTGGACGCAGGTGAAATTCGCGGGACCGTGCGGGTGCGCTCGATCCCGTCATTTTTGGCCAAATGGCTGACCCCGCGCCTGCCGCGTTTTCAGCAACGCTACCCGGACATCGAACTGCGGCTGGTGGCTGAAGACAGTGCCCAGGCCCTGACCCCGGGGGACTTCGACCTGGCCATCGACCTGAACGATGGCAGTTACCCCGGCATGCTTTCTACCCCGCTGCTGGCCGAGCAGATCTTCCCGGTCTGCTCCCCCGGCCTGCTGCGTGGCCGCCCGCCCCTGCACGGGCCGGCCGACCTGGTGCACTACCCGCTGCTGCACGACATCACCGCCTGGCGGGGCAGCTCGGAGTATGCAGAATGGGAGTTCTACCTGGAGGGTATCGGCGCCGCCGCGCAGGATGTGCGCCGCGGGCACACCTTCAACCGCAACCACCTCACCATCGAGGCGGCCATTGCCGGCCTGGGCGTGGCCATTGCCCGGCGGACACTGCTCAATGACGAGCTGGAACGTGGCGCGCTGATCGTGCCGTTTGGCGTGGCCATCGCCAACCACAAGCGCTATGTGGTGCACTACCCGCCTGGCGGCCTGAACCAACCCGGCGCGCGGGCCGTGCATGACTGGCTGGTGGCCGAGGCCCACAGCTTTCGCGAGTTGCACCCGCTGGGCCAGGGCCCGACGCCCACTCAATAGGCGTGCTTGCCGGTGAAGGCGTTGAGGGTGCGCACCAGGATCACGAAGTCGAGCCACAGCGACCAGTTGTTGATGTATTCGATGTCCGAATCCACGCGCTGGATCATCTGCTCGATGTCCCGGGTCTCCCCCCGGAAGCCGCGCACCTGGGCCAGGCCAGTCATGCCGGGCTTGATGTTGTGGCGGGCGAAGTAGTCGACGATGTCCGGCGAATACAGGGTGTCATGCTGCAGGGCATGGGGCCTGGGGCCCACCAGCGACATCTCGCCGGTCAGCACGTTGAACAGCTGGGGCAGCTCGTCGAGGCTGGTGCGGCGGATGAACGCGCCCACCTTGGTCAGCCGGGGGTCGTGCTTCTGCGCCTGCTTGATCTCCCCGCCATCCGGTTGGTGCACGTGCATGCTGCGAAATTTCCAGATACGGAACGACTCACCGGTCCAACCCGTGCGCTCCTGGCGAAAGAACACCGGGCCCGGGCTGTCGAGCTTGATCGCCAGGGCCACCGCCAGCAGCACCGGTGAAGCACATAGCAGAATCAGCGCAGCGAGCACTTTGTCTTCCAGGTTTTTCAGGAACAGGCTCATGCCGGTGAGCGGGGTTTCGGAAAGCGTCAGCACCGGGATGCCGGCAATTTCACGCACGCTGTGGTTGATCAGGCGCAGCGAGAAGATATCGGGCACCCAGTTCACGGCGATGCATTTGTCCAGCAACTTGAAATACACCTGGTTGATCACCTCGGAACCGCCCAGGGGGGTCACCAGGTAGACGGTGCGGATGGCATGGCGGGCAACGATGTCGTCCAGCTCGCCGATATGCCCAAGCACCGGAAGGCGTTGCTTGGCCTCGGCGGCTTCTGGTGCGTCGGCAGGGGCCGGGCCCAGCAGCACGCAGCCCAGCACCCGTTCGCCGAACCACGGGTTGTTGCTGATTTTCTGGTAAAGGAAATTGGCCAGGTCACCCTCACCGATGATCAGGGCGTTTTCCAGGCGGGCGTGGGCCGTGAACCGTTTTTGCAACTCGCGCACGGCGATGTGCATAAAAAGCTGGGCGATGTAGCCAATAATGAACAGCTGCACCACCAACAGCCGGGAATAGGTTTCGCTCTGCTTGGTCAGAAACGCCATCACCACCAGGAAGCAGAAGGTGGCCGACCAGGCCTTGAACAGGCGAAACGCCTTGATCGACAAGCTGACATTGGTGCGGTAGATGGCGTAATGGTCATAGATGACGGCCAGGGCACCGATCAGCAACAGCAGCATGATCACGTAGTCGGAGGTGATGTAGCCAAACTGGTCGTAGATCAGGTACCAGGCGATCCCTGTGACGGCGATGCCGTCCAGGCCCGCCTGAATGGCGTTGCTCACACTGCTTCTGCGCTGAAGCAACGAACGGCTGCTTCGGGGTTCGAAAACCATTTCAGACCTCTTCGGTGAGTGCCTGGCAACTGCCAGCGATCAAACAGCCAACCTGAAAACAGCGTAAGCGAAGCGGGTGAAGCGCCGATGCATTGATCTCACTGTAGCATCATGGCGAGCGGCTGCTGAACAGCAGGGTGCGTAGCAGAAACAGCGGGTTACCGGCCACATAGCGCATGAACAGGCGCTTGGGTTCTCGCACCAGGCGGTACAACCACTCCAGCCCGAAGCGCCGCAGCCAGCCCGGCGCACGGCTGACCTTGCCCCCCAGAAAATCCAGAATCGCCCCGCCACAGATGATCAGGCACGGTTGGCCGCTTTCGGCCAGCGCTGCCGCCACGGCTTCCTGCCGTGGCATGCCCATGCCCAGTACGATCAGGTCGGGCCGATGCTTGCCGGCCAGCTCCAGATAGGTGTCGATGGCGGCGAACCCATCGTGCACCGACACCGGCTGTACCCCAAAGGTAGCCGCGCAGCGCTGCGCGGCCTGGCCCAGGTAGGGCTGGCGCGTGCCCCAGAACGCCACGCGGCGGCCACGGTACGCCCCCAGCAGCCTGGGGATGAAGTCGGTGCCGTTCATGTTCAGGCCCGGCGCCAGCCCCAGCCTGCGGTACAGAATGGCCATGCCCGAACCGTCACGCAGCAGCACGCCTGCTGACAGCAGCGCCTGGCAGTAGGCGCTGTCGCGCACTACCAGGTTCATGGCATGGGCGTTGACGAAACCCAGTACGGTAGGCGCAGTGGGGGCAGCGAGTTGCGCAAGCAGCCCCTGGGCTGCGTCATTGTTCTGCACAACCTGCAGTTGATCGATGATGCGCTGCCAGCGCTGCCGCCAAAGTCGTCGAGGCATCAGTCGTCATCCCGTTTGGAGCGCACCCACTCGACCTGGCGCTTGATCAGAAAGCCCAGGTACAGCGGGATTTTGCGGGCAGCATAAAAAGGCGCGTACAGCAGCACCGAGAACGGAATGACCTCCCGGCAGAAGCGCAACCAGGCAAGGCCAACGGCAAACGCCAGCAACACTAGCGCCCAGAGTGCTAGCCAGGCCGGCGTTGCCAGGCCCAGCACGGCGTAGGCCAGCCAGGTCAGCAGATTCAGCCCGAGCAAGGCCAGCACCAGCAGCGCTAAAGGTGGCACCAGCAGGTCCAGGGTCAGGGCTGCCAGGTCACCGTTGCGTTGCTGCACCGCGGCCATGGCCCGCCTTGGGGCATCGGCCAGAATCAGGCCCAAGTGGCCATGCTCCCAACGGGTGCGCTGGCTGTTGAGGCCCTGCTGGCTCACCGGGAACTGGCTGCTCACCAACGCCTCGGGGCAGAACAGCGGGGGCTTGCCCTGCTGGCACAGGTCCAGCCCGAGTTTAATGTCTTCGACCAAGTGGCCGTTGGCCAGGTCGACCCCCGCCAGGTCCTGCCAACGGAACGCCATGCCTGCCCCCATCAGCTGGCACGGCAACCCCAGGCGGGCCCAACCCCGTGGGCGCACCAGGTTTTTTACCCGCCAGGCAAATTCGGCAACCTGCACTTTCGCCCCTGCACCTGCCGGAGCGCGCATCAGGTACAGCCCCTGCACCGGCCTGCCCGCCTCGACGCAACGGCGCGCCAGGCGCTCGATGGCGCCCTCGCCCATCACGCAGTCGGCATCCACCACCATCACCACGTCCGGGGCCTGGCTTGCCAGGTGGCGCAGGCCGAAGTCCAGCGCATAGCCCTTGCCACGCAACTCTGCGTCCTGGCGCTGGACCACCTCAGCGCCGGCAACGCCAGCCCGCCGCGCGGTGTCATCGGTGCAGTTGTCCGCAACCACCAGCACTCGGTCGCCGGGCAGCAGCTGGGGGGTGATACTGGCCAGGGTAGTGGCGATGATCGACGCCTCGTCATGGGCGGGCACCAGCACCGCCACCCGCGGCCTTGCACCACCGGCCATCGGCCGTTGCCGGCGCGCGGGCAGGCATGCCAGCACCACCTGCAGCAAAAGCACCAGCACCGGCACCAGGGCGATCAACGCCAGCACGCCCAGCAACCCACCCAATACACTAATCATGCGTCTGCCTTGAAATAACCGGCCAGCCGGGCCGCCTCGGTATCGATGTCATGGCGTTGCAATACACGGTGGTAAGCCGCGTCGCCCATGCGCTGCAGGTTCTGCACCGGTTGCGCCAGGCAGTCAGCCATGGCTTCGGTCAGTTGATCCACATCGCCAGCCGGCACCAGCCAGCCATTTTCACCAGGGCGTACCAGTTCGGGGATGCCCGCCACATAGGTAGTGAGTACCGGCCGGCGCAAGGCCATGGCCTCCATGATGACCACGGGCAGGCCCTCGGCAAAGCTGGGTAAAACCAAGGCGCGTGCTGCGAGGATTTCTTCACGCACCTGTGCGCTGCTGATCCACCCTGTAACCCGTACGTGGCGCTGCAGCCCGTAGCGGTCAATCAGCCGCTCGATCGCCACGCGCATCTCGCCGTCACCTGCCAGCACCAGCTCAAACGCCGTCGCCTTGGCGGCGAGCCTGCGCGCCGCCTCCAGCAACAGCAACTGGCCCTTCTGTTCGCACAAACGCCCCACGCACACCAGCCTGGGCACGGCGGGCACCTCTACAGCCGGTACCGCATGAAAGGCCTGCTCAAGGCCACAATGCACCACCTTTATCCGGGGCCAATGCTCGTGGGCCACCCAACGGTACAACTGGCTGCGCCCATAGGCGCTGACGGCTGCCACGAACGCGGCGCGTCGGGCCTTTTCACCTAGGTGCAGAAACTGCGGTTTATCGAACTCTTCAGGCCCGTGCACGGTAAAGCTGTACGCAGGGCCACCCAGTGCGTTGGCCAGCATCACTACCTCAGCCGAATTGGTGCCGAAATGGGCATGCACATGGCTGGCGCCACTGGCCTGCAACCACTGCAGCAACTGGCAGGCCTCGGCCAGGTAGATCACATGGTAGGGCCAGGCCCGGTCGGCTCGGCGGCCCATGCCCAGGGCCAGGCGCAGTGCCTGAAGAAACCGCCGGGGTTGGTGGCGCAGCACGTGCCAGGTGGGTGCGATCAATGCACGCAAGCCGCCTTGCAGCACGTAACGGGTCTTGAGCTTTTCGCTGGCATCTTCGGCATCCTGCACCTCGGCATCCCAACCCCGCAGCGCCAGACGCTGCACCTGCACACCCAGGCGCTCCAGCGCCAGGATCTCGCGGCGGATGAAACTGTGGCTCACCTTCGGGTACTGATTGATGAAGTAGGCGATACGCATACGAATCCAGATCCAAACCCGCTTGATGGCCTAGCGCCTGTGTCAGCCCTGTTCCTGGCTGTCGATCACCGGCGGTCTGCCCACTGCCGATGCACGCTCTACGCATGCATCCCCCTGTCTACCTTGTAGTTCATGGTTGCCACCCGCGCCCGCCAATGCCGCCTGCAAACCTGCGAAAACCTCCAGCAACAGCGCATGCCGGCGCCGGTACATAGCACGCTTTTTGGCCGGGATGTCCGCCTCGGCGCGCTGCGCGGCCACCAAGGGTATGGCGAAGAAGCCTTCACGATGCGACGCCATGCCGCCGCTCTCCTGCCAGATAACGTCATAGTCCGCTGCCAGGGGCTTGCCCTCGTCATTGCCGAAATAGGCGTGCCGATGGTGGCGGTAGGCGTCGCTCACGGCGTTGATTTCCGCCACGCCCAGGCACCGGGCCAGGCATTTGAGCGCCTCCAGCAGCAGGCTGCGGGGGCGCAGGCCTTCGAAATCCTTGGTCAGGTCGCGGTAGATGGCCAGCGAGGTGTCGCTGTCGATACCCTTGTGGATGCCCTGCACGGCACCGACGAACATCACCAGCGGCCCTTCGCTGCGGCTAAGAGTGAACGCCAGCGAAGCGACCCGCAGGTCACCTTGGAACAGGTTCAGCACCAGTTCGCCCTCGCGCTTGAACCAGACTGGGCGGTCCAGTACCAGGCTGCAACCCGCAGAGTGGGCAGAAAGGTCATACAGCACAATGGACTGATCCCGGCCCTCCACAAGCAGGTACGGAAATTGGCCAGCCACCACTTCAAAATGCGCAGCCACCGCCTCCAGCCGGCGCGGCGCCGCCCAGCCCCGGCTGATGTACGGCCATTGCACGACGCCTATGCCGTCCATGCCCAGCCGCTGCCAGCAATCAGGCCCCAACGCCGCCTGCATGCGTTGCATGAACCGGCCAAGGTCATGGCGGTGGATGAGCATCTGCTGCACCAGCCGGCGCTTGCTGTTCAATGCCCGCAACGAGTAACCCGGTTGCAGGCTGGATACGCTTTTGACGAGGGTGCCGAGCATCATCGGTGGGCTCTCACTTGTACTCGATCAACGTCGATTTGCCGGCCAGCAGGCGCTGGCGCCAAAATTTCAGCTGCCCCAGCATTTCCGGGAACTTGCCAATGACCAGAAACACCGCCTGCAGCCAGTTTTCCTTGGGGGTGCGCTGACCACGACGGGCCAGGCGCACGACCTGCAGCGGGTACACAGCCAGCAGCAGCAACCCCCAGGCGCCCAGTGCCAGGCAGGCCAGCACCACCACCAACGGTACGCCCAGGCCCCACAGCCATGCCCGGCGTGACTCCTGCACCCAATGCCACTCAGGGGGCGCACCGTGCAGTTGCGCGCCTTCGGCATAGGCAAAGCCGGCCCGCTGGGAGCGCCGCCACCACTGGCTGAAACGGGTCATGGCCGCGTCGTGCAGGGTCATCTCGGCGTCCAGGCGCCAGACCTTCCAGCCTGCAGCCCGCAGGCGTACGCACAACTCAGGCTCCTCGCCCGCAATCAGGCCTGGCCGAAACCCACCGACGGCGTCAAAGGCCTGTACCCGCATCAATGCATCGCCACCGCAGGCTCTCGCCTCGCCCACCGGGGTGTCCCACTCCATGTCGCAAAGCAGGTTATAAGGCGTTTGCCGGGCAAACCGCTCGCGGCGGCGCCCGCACACCACGGCTACATCGGCGTGCTGCTGCAAAAAGGCCTGGGCGGTAGCCAGCCAGCGCGGGGCCACCTCGCAATCGCCGTCAACGAATTGCACCCAGTGCAAGCCCGGCACTGACCGCAGCAGGGCTGCAAAGCCTTCATTGCGGGCGCGGGCAGCGGTAAAGGGGATGCGCAGGTCCAGCGCGAGCACCTGAACACCTAGGCTCTGCGCCAGTGCCACGGAGCCATCCGTGGACCCGGAGTCCACGTACAACACGCTATCGGTGCGCTCAGCCAGGGACTGAAGGCAGCGCGCCAGGCGCTGGCCTTCGTTGCGGCCAATCACCACTACGCCAAGCTCGGGCGTAACGCTCACTCGACAGCCTCCGCACCGGCTGTGCGCCTGGCCTTGACCGTGGCAGGTACCCCCACCGCAATGCAGTCGTCCGGCACATCCACCAGCACTACGGCATTGGCCCCGATGATCACGTTGTTACCGATGCGGATATCCCCCAGCACCTTGGCCCCGGTGCCGATATCCACGTTGTCGCCGAATACCGGCGCCACCGGCCTGTCCACCCGTTTCAGCCCCACGACCACGCCATTGCGGATACGGCAATTGTCACCGAAGCGCGCATAGCCACTGACGACGATGCCGCCGAAGTGGTCGATGACGAAATTGCGGCCGATCACCGCTTCGCAGGGCAACTCGACGCCGGTGATGATCTGCACGAATTTGAACAGCACCTTGTAGATGAACGAAAACAGCTTGCGCAACAAGGCCGGGCGCACCCCGTAGCGCCAGCGCCCGAAGCGGTACACCAGCAGCACCCAGAACCCCTGGGCGCCCCAATCGCCCCCATGAGCACGCAGGTCGGCACGAATATTCTCGAACATGGCGCGTACTACCTCGTGGGTTGGGTGGCGTAGCGGGTTTTGAGCAGCAATGACCACGTCGCCTTGCTGTGGCGCCAGCAGGCCAGCACTGCAGCCCGCCCCCGGCGCTTGAGCAAGGCCTTGAGCGCCAACACCAGGTCGCCCAGGCTGACCAGCAGCATGTGCAGGGCCAGGCCGGCAATGCCATGGTGTTTGCGAAAGTACAGCAGCTCGCTTTCGATCTGGTAAGCAGAGATCTGCCGGCTTGCCGCCTCCAATTCGGCTACCGACTTGGAGCTTTCGCCACCGATGTGCACCACCGTGGTGTCGGGGTAGAACACCACCTTCCACCCCGCCGCCTTGACCCGCTTGCAATGGTCCACTTCTTCGTAATAGAGGAAGAACCGTGGGTCGAACAGGCCCACCTGGTCCAGCACTTCACGGCGTACCAGGTAGAAGCAGCCTGGCAGCCAGTCGCATTCGCGTACCGAGGCATGGTCCCAGCCCATCTCGTCGACCATTTTCAGCCCGGGTAAAAACCGCCCCAACCCTGTGCGCCCTGCAAACACATTCAACGGGGTGGGAAAGTACCGGCAGCTTGGCTGCAAGTCGCCATCACGCCCTTCCAGCCTGACGCCGAGCACCCCACATTGGGGGTCGCTTTCCATGTACGCCAAGGTTTTGCGCAAGGTGTCGGCAGCCACGAACGCATCGGTATTGAGCAGCAACGCATAGCGGCCTTGCAGGTGCGCCAACAGCTGATTGTTGGCGCGGCCGAACCCTACGTTCTGTTGGTTGGCCAGCACTACAGCGTCGGGGCAGACTTGGGCCAGGCGTCGTACGGAGTCGTCGGCAGATGCATTGTCGACCACCAGGTAGCGGGCCAGCTCATCGCTGCCGGCGTGCCGCAGGGCGTCGAACATGGGCTGCAGCAAAGCGCCAGTGTTGAAATTGACCACCAGCACATCCACGGGCTTAGCCATTGTCGCTGTCCCCGAAGAAGTACTGGCGCCGCTGCGCCATCAGCAGTGGCTCGACCTCTGGGTCGTAGGCGCCGTTGCGCTGCTTGACGATGTCGATCCAGGGGTAGGCCTCACAGCGGGCTTCCACCCGTTTGATCAGCGCGTCGGTGGTGCAGATGAAGGTGGCCGGGTTACCGCCATACACCGTGCCGGGCGGCACGTCCTTGGTCACGACGGCACCTGCGGCCACGATCGATTCCGGGCCGATGGTCACCCTGGGCATGACGATGGCGCCGTGGCCGACGAAGCAGTTGTCCTTGATGTCGATGAAACCGACCGAATCCAGGTGCTTGCCGAAGCGGTGCTCGATCAGCAGCACCACCCCGTCGTGCCCGATCAGGGTGCAGTCGGACAACCCCACACTGTTGCCGATGCGCACCAACGATGGGTCGGTGATGTTGCAGCCCTGGTTGACATAGAAGTTACTGCCCACCGAATGAAAGCCACCCCAGCGGGCCAGGTAAGCCCCCCACTCCAACCCGGAAGGGTTGCAGAATTTCTTGTAGAACGCGCGTCCTCGCCCTGTGGAGTGCGCATAGTGCGTCACGGCTCTGCGTATCCATCCGATCATGCTGCCTGGCCTCGCGATCAATGCAATCCAAATTTTCCCTGAAGCGCCACGGTCTCGTTCTTGTGGTTGCTGACCGGTGCGCGCTCATGCCCTGTCGCTTTATTACGCCGCTGCGCTGCGGGCTGCGCTGATCCTCCCGTCAAGGTGCTCGGCCAGGCGTACGGCAAATTGCAGCAGCGGCATGGTCGGGTTGGAAGCACCGCCGGTGGCAAAAATGCTGCTACCCGCCGCATAGAGGTTGTCGGTGCCGAATACCTTGCAATCGGTGTCCACCACCCCGTGCTGGGGTGAAGCGGCCATGCGGGTGGTGCCCATGTGGTGGGCGTGGGGCGAGAGTTTCAGCGGTATTGACGTGTCGTAGACGTAGTCGTTGAGCCTGACGAAGCCCAGCTGCATGTCGGCCCACTGGGTGGCCAGCGTGGTACCGATGCACTTGATGGTGTTGCGGTCCTCGGCGGTGAGGACCCAGTTGACGTTGACTTTGGCCACGCCCAGGGCGTCCTTCTGCTCCAGCAACGAGATACGGCTTTGCAGGCTGGGGAACTGCTCGATCATGGTGCTGATCACCCCATCACCCGGGCAACTGAAGCGGGCCACGAACTCCACCTTGCCGGCCACGCCCATGTCACACGCCAGGTTTTCCAGAAAATGCTTCACCTCGGCCGTGCGGCCGTAAGTTTGCACCTCAGCCAGCAGCGCGGCCCTGACGTTGCCCTTGCCGATCTTGTACTGCTCGACGAAGGCGTCGGTGGTGTAGTACTCGCGGGCTTCCTGGTCCAGCCCGGGCTTGAGGATAAAGGTACCCATGTCGACGTTCAGGTGCTCCATGAAGCACCCGCCTACCAGCCCGCCCTGGCTGATCACACCGGCATCTGCCAGCGACTGGCTGTTGAGCAACTGCCGGGCATTTTCAATGGCGCCCGCGGCCAGGATGAAATAGCGCGCCACCTGGCGCTGGCGGTTGCCCTCGTAATCAGACAGCACTACTGCCGCCAGGCGACCAGCGGCACTGTCGAATTCCAGGTCGACGCAATTGCAGTTGAGGAACACGTCCAGGCCCTCGGTCTGCTCCAGGGCCGTGGCATACTTTTGCGCAAACCGGGTGGGTGGGCTGAGCAGAAAGCGGTCCGGGTCGAATTCACCGCCATCCAGGCCGGTATTGATGGCCTTGAACGGCGCGCCGGCAGGCAGGTCGACAATGTCCATCGCCGCCGGCAAATAACGCTCGATTTCCCCATAGGGGATGGGCCAGCCCGGCAGGTCGCCCGGGGGCGCGATCGTGAAATCCGAGGGGCTGAACGGTCGGCAGCGGCCTGCCCAATGGTTGGACGTACCGCCCAGGTAACGCAGCCGGGCTTCCTCGGCATAAAGTTGCAGGCCGCTGGATGAACAGGCGTACAGCCCTTGGGAGCGGGGCGAATATTCCTGCCCGCCGCCCTCGGCCAGCAATACGCTGTGGCCGGCAGTTGCCAGGCGCAGCGCCAGGGTGATGCCCGCAGGGCCTGCGCCGATGATGCACACGTCATAGCTGCCCCGCAGCGTTTTCTGCTGCTGATAATCGGCAATCATGCCGGCTGGTCCCGAAAGTACCGGGCGGGCAACACCCAGCCGTTGATCACCACGAAGCCGGCCTGCCCGGCAGGCGTGGCCGCCAGCACCGCCCGGGGGCCAAACACTGCGCCGCCCACGCCCAACAGTACGCAACTCTGCAGAAAGCCCCTACGACCCACTTGCGACGCACACACTGTCAGCTTCCCCATGATCACCCGACCCGTCCCCAAGAAAGTTACACTTGCCTGCCCCACTACAGCCGCTCGAATACCGCCGTGAGCAATGCCCCGCACAGGGCGCCGACCAGCAGCATCGGCAGCACCGCCAGTTCACGTTTCAGGCTGAATATCCCCAGCTTGCAATTCACGTACACGATCAACACCAGCGTGGGGGCGGTATGCAGGGCGACGCCCCAGATCGCCCAGTCCACCCCGCCCAGGGCCAGCAGCAGCGGCAGCAACCCCCACAGCGATACCAGGCGGATGATGTTGTCCATGGCCTGGTACTTGGTCAGCCCCAGGGCAATCCATACCTGGTGCGCCAATGTATAGCGCAATGTAAGGAAAGAGAGTGAAAGAATCGCGAGCATCGGCCCAGCCTCGCTGTAACGCTCGTCGTACATCCAGCCGATCAGCAGTGGGCTGGCGGTCAGGAAGCCACCGCAGACAAACAGCACCAGCAGGTCTACCAACAGGCGAAAGCGCTGGTACAGGGCGTTCAGGCGCGGCCGGTCATCGGCACGCGCCGCTTCACTGAATGCGGGCAGGGCCACGGCCCCCACCACCTTCATGATTGCCATCTGCACGGCACCGAGGATCAGCACCGCAATGGAGTACACGCCCAGTTGCGCAGCCGTCATGCTGGCGCCAAACCAGATGCGGTCGCCGTACATGGCCAGCACCCCTACCATCGATGACAACAGGATCCAGCGGCCAAACACAATCAGCTCGGTCAGCGCACTGCGGTCCCACTGCAGCCGGTTGCCGTGGCCTTCCAGTGCGGTATGCCCCAGCACCGTCCATACCAGCGCCGACACCAGCCCGGCGATCACCAGCGCCCAGATGGAGTGGGTGAGGTAGCCCAGCACCAGCATCACCAGCAAGCCGACCAGTTGCGAAGCCAGGTCTACCAGCACCACGCGCTTTTGCTGGAAGGTGCGCACCGCCACATCCAGCTTGGTCGACTGAAACCCCCAAATGACCGCAGACAGGCCGGTGGCTGCCAGTACCCAGGGCAGTACCGGCGCCGCATAGGTGGAATCGGCAGGCCACACATTTTCCACCTGGGCCAGCCAGGCCAGCAGCGACAGCAGCAAGGTCAGGGCGAACAAGGTGAAGCCGCGAATGATCTGCACGGTCCAGGCGGTATTGAGAAACGCAGGGTCATCGCCCCGGTGGCTCTGGATGATGTTTTGCCGAAGGCCCACGTCTGAGAGCAAGTGCAGCAGCACGGATACCGTGGTAGCGATCACCATCACGCCGAACATTTCAGGGAGCAGATGGCGCGCCATGATCAGGTTGCCACCCAGGCGCATGAACTGCGATGCCACCTGCGACACCAGGTTCCACGACCCGGCATGCAGGGCCCGCGAGCGCAGGCTGGCGGCGGCTGGCACATCAATCGACGGCATGCGTTCAATCTCTGACTGAATGGCTAAAAGTCACTATAGTTTCATTTAGCCACGTTGCTAGCCGTTGCCCACCAAGGGAAAGGTGTACATAGCCGATGCCTGAACATTTACGCGCGCTGATCGTCATCCTGTTTCTGGCAACCGTGGTTTTCGTGCTGGCTCGCCGGCCAGCCACCGACCTGATTCCACCCGCCGACTTCAAGCGCAGGCGCAACCTGTGGTTCGTGTTGACGGTGCTGGCGTTCGTGTCCCAGAGCTTCTGGCTGTACGTCATTGCGGCGGGCGTCATCCTGTACCTGGCCGGGCGCCGGGAGCACAACCCAACGGCGCTGTTCTATATGCTGCTGTTCCTGATCCCCCCTGCGGCAGTACAGGTGCCGGGATTTGGCGTGGTCAACTACCTGGTCGATCTCAACCACATTCGGCTATTGACCCTGTGCGTGCTGTTGCCGGCTGCCCTGGCACTGCGCCGTCAAACCGATGGGCTGCGCTTTGGCCGCACTTGGGCCGACCGGCTGCTGGCAGCCGGCCTGCTGCTGATGGGCGGGCTGTACCTGCGCGAAACCACGCTCACCGACACCCTGCGCCAGGCCCTGTACCTGTACATCGATGTGTTCCTGCCTTACTACGTTGCCAGCCGTGGGCTGCGCCAGCTCAGTGAGTTCAAGGACGCGATGCTGGCCTTCGTGCTGGTGTCATTTGTGCTGGCGATCATTGCGGTGGCCGAATACGTGCGGCACTGGCTGCTCTACAGCGCGCTGATCGACGCCATGGGCGTGCCCTGGACCCTGTCCGGTTACCTCAGCCGGGGCGGGGCATTGCGTGCCAGCGTCACTACCGGGCAGGCCATCGTGCTGGGTTACGTGATGAGCGTAGCCATTGGCTTGTTCCTGTTTGTGCAGGGGTACGTACGCCGCCCGCTTCACCGGCTGATGGGCGCACTGTTGCTGGCTGCCGGGCTGTTTGCGCCGTTGTCCCGGGGGCCGTGGATTGGCGCGGTGGTTATCGTGGCGGTGTTCATTGCCTTGGGCAGGGGGGCGGTAAAGCGACTGACGCTGCTGGCAGCGGCCGGCATGCTCGCCCTGCCCTTGCTCAGCGTGGTACCGGGTGGTGACAAGGTGCTGGACCTGCTGCCATTCATTGGCAACCTGGAAAAAGAAAACATCACCTATCGCGAACGGCTGATGGACAACGCCTGGATCGTCATCCAGCGTAATCCGCTGTTCGGCTCGTTCGATTTCCGCAACACGCCGGAAATGCAGTCGATGATCCAGGGCGAAGGTATTATTGATATCGTCAACACCTACATCAACCTGGCGCTGCGGGTGGGGCTGGTGGGCCTGGGCCTGTTCGTGGCGTTCTTCGCGGTGGTGCTGCATGGCATCTACAAGGCCATGCGCAGTTTCGAAGACAAGAACGACGAGCGAAGGCAGCTGGGCCGGGTGCTGCTGGCCACGCTGGTCGGCATTCTGGTCATCATCTTCACCGTCAGCAGCATTACCTTCATCCCCATCGTGTACTGGTCAATCGCGGGCATTGGTGTGGCCTATGTGCACATGGTGCGCAGGCTTCACCAGCGCCAGGCGTTGCCGCTGGCAGACCCCGCCACCGGCCCCAGGCCCTCCCTCCCCAGGAACTTGCCATGACCCCGCACCGGCTGCGATCCCTGCTGCGCCTTTCTACCCTGGCCGCACTGGCCGTGCTGCCACTGGCCGGGTGGGCGACGGCCTGGCAAGTGAGTGTCGATGAAAGCACTGGCTTGCCCACCGTGACCCGGGGCGGCGGGCCCGTGATGACGGCCAAGTTCGACTTCTGGGCAGGGAACTGGAGCTGGACGGCCTTCCAGACCGCGTTCAAGGTAGACGGCCCCTACCAGTACAGCCTGCAAGGGCAGAACAAGGCACTGGACTTCGACCTGCAGGCCAGCATCGGTAAAGAACAGCCACAAACCCTCGGCTGGGCCTTCGACCTCACCGCCCACAGCCGCCAGGCCGGGGTGATGGGTGGCGGCATCATGTTCCAGTTCGACCCTGCCCAGATCAGTGGCGAAATGGGCCCGCCACAACTGTTGCCCGGCAACAGCGGCTGGTCGTGGGGCAATGCAGACAAAGGGCGGCGCGTGGAAATGCGCTTCGACCCGCCACTGGCCAAAATCTACTTCGAGCGGGGCAACCCGGCCGAGCTCCGCGCTTTTCTGTACAAAGACCCGATCACCCCGGGCAAGCAGCAGATAAAAGCCGTGCTCAACGTGACCGGCGACATCGCCCTTGCGCCCACGGCCACTGAACGCTTTGGCCTGGTAGACCCCGCCAGCTGGCCAGACGACCAGTTGGACTGGCGCACCTCCCCGGTGGACCTGTCGTTTCTCAACGCCCAGGAAAAGCCTGCCGGCAAGCACGGCTTCCTGAAGGCTGAGGGCGAGCGACTGGTGTTCGAGGACAACACCCCGGTGCGCTTCTGGGGCACCAACCTGTCCGCCTACTCATTGTTCAAGAGCCCCGACGAAGAGATTCGCCAGCAAGCCAAGCGGCTGTCGGCGCTGGGGTTCAACCTGGTGCGCCTGCACCACCACGACTCGCCCTGGGTGAGCCCCAACGTGTTCGGCGATGGCACACGTGTGCGTGATACCCGCCAGCTGGACGCCGAAGCCCTGCGCAAGCTCGACCTGTGGATCAAGGCGTTGAAGGACGAAGGCATTTACATCTGGCTGGACATGCATGTGCAAAGGGCGCTTACCGCAGCCGACGGCATTGATGATTTCGCTGAGCTGGCCAAGGGCGGCGACCGGGTTGACCTCAAGGGCTACGCCTACGACAACGCCAGCATCCAGCAGGCGATGAAGCGCTTTGCCGAGCAATACCTGACCCACGTGAATGCCTACACCGGGCTTGCCTACAAGGATGACCCGGCCATCGCCGCCGTGCTCATCACCAACGAAAACGACATTACCCAGCACTACGGCAACGCGCTGTTGCCCGACAAGGGCGTACCGCAGCACAGCGAACGCTTCATGGCTGCAGCCAGGGCGTTCGCCAGGCAGCACGACCTGCCAGCGGACCAGACCTGGCGCGCCTGGGAGCACGGCCCGTCAAAGCTGTTTCTCAATGACCTGGAACAGCGCTTCAACGCCGACATGATCGCGCACCTGCGGGGCCTGGGGGTGCGGGTGCCGATTGCCACCACCAGCACCTGGGGTGGCAATGGGCTGAGTGCCCTGCCCGCGTTGAGCGTGGGCGATGTGATCGATGCCCACAGCTATGGTGCCGGCGGCCAGCTGGAGAAGAACCCCCTCACCAGCGATGGCATGATCGACTGGCTGGCGGCTGCCCAGGTGGTCGGCAAGCCGCTGACCGTCACCGAGTGGAATGCCGAGCCATTCCCCCTGCCCGACCGCCATTCACTGCCGCTGTACGTGGCCGGTACCGCCAGCTACCAAGGGTGGGACGCCATGCTGCAATACGCCTACAGCCAGCAGGCGTTCAACCCCGGTTGGCGCACCGCGGACAACTGGCATGCCTACAACGACCCGGCCATGCTCGCCACCCTGCCCGCAGCCGCCCTGTTGTACCGCCGCGGCGATGTGCAACTGGCCAAGACCCACTACGTGTTCGCCCCGCCACCTGCCACCCTGTACAACCAGGAGATCACCCCACGCACCTCGGCACTGCTGCGCACGGCAGTGGGCCTGGGCCAGTTGCAGATCGCGCTGCCGGTGACGCCAGAACTGCCATGGCTGAAACCTGCCGCCGTGCCCGCTGATGCGCAGGTGTTGGTCGACCCTGGGCAAGCGTTGCTGCCAGCCGATGCCAGCCACGTCGTCAGTGACACGGGGGAGCTGTCGCGCAACTGGCAACAGGGCATCTACACCATCGACACACCACTGACCCAGGCGGCTACCGGTTGGCTGGGCGAGCGCACCCTCACCTTGGGTGCCATCGAGATCAAGGCCCATACGCCTTATGCCAGCGTGGCAGTGCAGAGCCTGGACGGCGAGCCTCTGGGCCAATCCCGCAGCCTGCTGCTGTCGCTGGGCACCCGCGCTGTCCCCAAGGCCGATGACAAGACGCCCTTCTACGTCGAGCCGCTCAAGGCCGACCTGAGCATCAAGGCACCAGCCGGCCTCAAACTGTTCGCCCGAGATGCCCAGGCCCAGCTCAAGCCGCTGCCGGTCAGCTACAAGGATGGGCATTACCGCATCACGCTGGATGGCAGCTACATGTCCAATTGGCTGTTCTTGAAATAGGGCATATGGCCATCTACGCTCAGGTCACCTGTGACCCACCTGCACGTTCCTGGGGCAGTTCACTGCATGCGTCAATGGCAGCTTCGCGGAGGTGGGCATGAGGTATCTGGTGGTTGGGGGTTCGGGCTATATCGGCTCGCACATGGTCAGCCACCTGCTGGAGGCAGGCCATGAGGTAGTAGTCGCCGACCTGGTATCACCCGGCCCTGGTATCTGCTGGGCCAGGCTGGACATTGCCGACGAGGCGGCGCTGGACCTGCTGTTCGGCATGTACCGGTTTGATGCGGTGTTTCACTTTGCTTCGTTCATTCAGGTGGGCGAATCTGTCAGTGCACCCGGCAAGTACTACCAGAACAACGTGGCCGCAACGCTGGCCCTGCTGCAGGCGATGGTGAGTGCCGGCGTCAGGCACCTGGTGTTTTCGTCAAGCGCTGCTGTGTATGGCAACCCGCAGGCGGTGCCAATCAATGAAGCGCACCCCAAGGCGCCGATCAACCCGTATGGGCTGAGCAAGTGGATGGTGGAGCAGATACTGGAAGATTTCGACCGGGCATACGGTTTGAAGTCTGTGTGCCTGCGCTATTTCAACGCAGCGGGCGCAGACCCGCGAGGCCTGCTCGGCGAGCGGCACGAGCCGGAGACGCACCTGATTCCGCTGATTCTGCAGGCAGCGTCGGGGCGGCGTGAAGCCGTGACGGTGTTTGGTCGGGACTACGACACCCCCGACGGCACCTGCATCCGTGACTACGTGCACGTGAACGACCTGGCAGCGGCCCATGCACTGGCCGTGGATTACCTGATGGCGGGCGGTGAGCGGGCTGCATTTAACCTGGGCAATGGCCTGGGGTTCTCGGTGCAACAGGTGATCGACACGGCGCGCACGGTCACCGGCCGGTCCATCGCCACCCTGGACGCCCCCCGCCGGCCCGGCGATCCACCCAGGCTGGTGGCCGATGCCACCCAGGCCATGCAGGTGCTGGGGTGGCAGCCGGCCTATGCGGCGCTTGAGCAGATTGTGCTGCATGCGTGGCAGTGGGAGTTGCGATACCCGTGGCCGGTACATGGGGCCATTCGCGGGTTGGGTTGTACGTAGAGGGGCTGCAACGCAGCTCCAGCGATACCAGCGTTGGGTCACAGGTTGCAGGGGGCGCTGGGCGCCCCATCGCGAGCTGCGCTCGCTCCTACGGGGGGATGTGTACGCCGGCTACTGTAGGAGCGACCGCAGGTCGCGATGGGCTGCAACGC
>NZ_JACVVH010000029.1:0-77120 GCF_016647865.1 Pseudomonas sp. S60
TGACGGGCATCCATGCCCGTCACCTCCCTCCGCAAGCCCTCCGCTCGGCCTCCTGAAGTCGCAATCTGTGTTGCCTGGACTATCGCGCACTTAGAAGCAACAGCAACAGCAACAGCAACAGCAACGAAAGTTAATCGACTGCTTCAGGCGACCCTTGCCAGTGGGAACAGGCGTTTGAAGTTGGTGGTTGTCTGTTCGGCCAACTGCTCGTAACTGGCACCCCGCAGCGAAGCTACATACTCTGCAACTTCACGCACATATTGCGGGAGGTTCGGTTTGCCACGATGAGGAATTGGCGCGAGATACGGCGCATCGGTTTCCACCAGAAGGCGATCAGCAGGCACCTGCCTGGCCACTTCCCGCAACGCTTCGGCATTGCGGAAGGTGACGATGCCCGACAACGAGATGTAATAGCCAAGGTCCAGCGCTGCCTTGGCCATTTCCCAATCTTCAGTAAAGCAGTGCAGCACGCCCGCCTGAGGCAGGCTTGCTTCGCGCAAAAGCGTCAGCGTATCAGCCCGTGCCGCCCGGGTATGCACGATCACCGGCTTGCCCGTCTGCCGCGAGGCTTCCAGGTGCAAGCGGAAAGACGCCTGCTGAAGCTCGGCAGCTTCAGGCTCGTAGTGGTAATCCAGCCCGGTTTCACCGATTGCCACCACATGAGGATGCGACAACTCATGCAGCAACCACTCAAGCGCAGGGGTTTCGCCCGGCGCCAGGTCCAGTGGATGCACGCCTACCGAGCAGTCCACATCAGCGTACTGCTCAGTGAGCGCTTTCACCGCGCCGGCATTTTCGGCGCTCACGCCGATGCACAGAAAATGGCCTACGCCCCGGCCACGTGCCGCCTCCAGCGCCGCATCGAGCGAGCCCTGGTGAGCAGTGAGGTCCAGACGATCCAGATGGCAATGGGAATCTACTAGCATGGGCTACGCACACAAAAATGAATGAAAATCAGCGGGCACCTGGTAACTGCAACCAGTGGGCCAGCAGCGATTCGAGCAACAGAACACGGTTCAGGTTGGCCTTGCCAAGCACCTTTTGGCGCTGCTCCAAAGTCCATGTCTGAACCTCAAGCACCTTGGCCGGCCGACTTTTCTGGGCCAGGTATTGCACCACCTTGCGCATGTCGGCCAACCCTAGGCCGTCCTCGTCCTGGGTCAATTGGTAGCGCAAGATCAGGTGCGCCCAATCGCAGAACCAGTCGAACAACAGCAGCAGCGGCACGCCGGTCCATGCCTCCGCCAGTTGGCTGGGGGAAGCCTGCTGTTTAAGCAACTTCTTCACCCCATCGGCAACCAGCGCGCGCTGTTCTCGAACGCCCTGCGCCTGCAGGCTGACTGCAAGCAGTGGCGAACCTGCGGCCAGTGCCAAAAGCTCCGCGCGATCACTTTCATCACTGCCTGGCAAGGCTCCGGCCAGCCAAGCCTGGCTCTGGGCCTGGCTGGGCTGCGGGCACGCCACCTGCTGGCAACGGCTTTTGATGGTAGGCAGAAGACGGCTCGGTTGATGGGTCACCAGCAGCAGAACGGTATCGCCCGAGGGCTCCTCCAGGCTTTTGAGCAAGGCGTTCGAGGCGTTGACGTTCATGGCCTCGACCGGCTCAATCAGGACTACCTTGCGACCACCCAGTTGCGCCGTCTGCACCACGAACGCGACCAACTCGCGCACCTGGTCAACCTTGATGGGTTTGTCGAACTCTTCGGGTTCCAGGATGAAATTATCCGGGTGGCTACCGGCCTTGAGCAAATGGCACGACTTGCAGGTGCCGCACGCCTCCTTACCCTGAGGCTGCTGACACAGCAACCGTGCCATCAGGCGCTCGGCCAACGCCCGTTTGCCGGTGCCTTGCGGGCCGTGCAGCAAGTAAGCATGGGCGTGCTGGGCGCGACCGGCAAGTTGCTCCCACAGCGCCTGTTGCCAAGGGTAGCCATCAGCCACGGCAGCGTTCCACGATACCAGGCACCAGCCCGTCGATGGCCCGCTGGACCGCGTCAAGCGACTGCGCGGCATCCAGACGGCTATAACGGTGGGGCTCTCGCTCGGCCCGTTGCAGATAAGCATGGCGCACTGCTTCGAAGAAGGCCTGCCCTTCCTGTTCGAAACGGTCCAGGCGGCCGCGTGCCGCGGCTCGGGCCAAGCCAACTTCGACCGGCAAGTCGAAGATCAGGGTCAAATCAGGACGCAAGTCCCCTTGCACGAACTGCTCGAGGGTGGCAATACGCCCAACCGACAAGCCGCGACCACCGCCTTGGTAAGCGTAGGTGGCATCGGTAAAGCGGTCACACAGTACAACCGCACCCCGCGCCAGCGCTGGCCGTATCACCTGCGCCAGGTGCTGGGCACGGGCGGCGAACACCAGCAGGAGCTCGGTGTCGGCAGCCATCGCCTCGTCACTGGGGGCCAGCAGCAGCTCCCTGACTTTTTCGGCCAATGGCGTGCCGCCGGGCTCACGGGTCAACACCACATCCAGCCCCTGCTCGCGCAGGCGCGCAGCGAGGTAGTCACGGTTGGTGCTCTTACCTGCGCCTTCGGGGCCTTCCAGAGTAATAAACAAGCCGGTCACGGGCAGTCCTTAATGTTTTACTTCAGGCGTCGTCGGCGCGGTGGCCGGCGCGTCGTTGGCGCTGCCATTACCGGCTGGCTCAGCGGGTGGCGACGGCTCAGCGGGCTGGCCGGTGCTGTCTGCCTGAGGCTGGGCGGCGGCTTCGCCACCCGGCTGGGTTGTCTGAGGTGAGGGGCTGGAGCGGTAGTCCGCCCGCCGCTTTATCTGGAACTCGCGCACGGCCGAGTTATGGTCGTCCAGATCATCGGAAAACACATGGCTGCCATCACCACGCGCAACGAAATACAGGCTGGTGCCATCCGCCGGGTTAAGCGCGGCATGGATGGCTTCACGCCCCACCATGGCGATGGGCGTGGGTGGCAGCCCTGTGATGGTATAAGTGTTGTAGGGCGTGGGCTCACGCAGGTCGGCACGGGTAATTCTGCCGTTGTAGCGTTCGCCCATGCCGTAGATTACCGTGGGGTCGGTCTGCAACATCATGCCCAGGCGCAGACGCCGCACGAACACGCCGGCAATCTGCCCACGCTCCTGGGGAATACCGGTTTCCTTTTCCACCAGCGATGCCATGATCAGCGCCTGGTAGGGGTCACGGTATGGCAGGTCACGCGTACGCTCGGCCCACTCTTTAGCCAGGACTTCTTCCAGGCGCATATAGGCCTGCTGCAGCAGCTCGACATCGGTCATGCCGCGCACGAACCGGTAGGTATCGGGGAAGAAGCGCCCCTCAGGGAACACACCGGTGTGACCCAGCTTGTCCATGACCTCGGCATCCGAGAGCCCGTCCAGGGTCTGCTTGATCTTCTCGTGCCTGGCGACAGCTGTGCGCACCTGGCGGAATGTCCAGCCCTCCACCAAGGTAAGGTTGTACTGCACCACATCACCGCGCCGCCAGGCATCGAACAGCTGCTCCACGGTCATGCCTGGGGTAAGCCGGTACTCCCCGGTATGCAACGGCACGCCGGCCATGTTGAACCGCCAGTACAGGCGCAGCCATAGAGCGTCATCCAGCAGGCCCTCCTGCTGCATGCGGTAGAACATGCGGTTGGGGGTAGCACCGTTGGGCACGTCCAGCAGGCGCTCCTGCTCCACGTGCAGGGGCTGGTCCAGCACAGCGTGAACCTTCCAGGCCGACCAGCCAAGCGCAAGGCCGGCAATGATCAAGCCCATTTCCAGCAGCAGCAGGAATTTACGTCTCACGAATTCAGGTTTCCAGTAACGTACGGGCGACAGCCTGCAATTTACGCGTGAGCGGGCCAGGCGACCAGTTTAGCTCGCCTGCACTGCGCACGGGCCATATGCCGTACACGCTGTTGCAAACAAATACTTCGTCGGCTTGCTCAAGCTCATGGTACGGCAGGTCACGCACTTGTGAGGGGATGCCGAGCAATGGGGCCTGCTGCAACAACGCGGCGCGCATCACCCCTGCCACGCCGCAGCGCTGCAGGTCAGCAGTGAGCAGCGTACCGTCGCGCACCAGAAACAGGTTGCTGTAGACCCCTTCGATGATCCGGTCATGCCCATCACACATCAGGCCTTCTGCATGTTCACTGCCCTGCCACTCGGCACGGGCCAGCACCTGCTCCAGGCGGTTGAGGTGTTTGAGGCCTGCCAGCAAGGGTTGTTCCCCAAGCCGCGTCTTGCAGAGAAAAAGGCGCACACCCTGATCGCCGTAGGACTGGGGATAGGCAGGCAATGGGCTGGCTTGCAGGATACGCCGGGCTGGCGCATCCGCCACGGGCGCGTAGCCACGCTGGCTGTCGCCACGGGTGAGGATCAGTTTGGCGACGCCTGCCCCTAGCTGGCTGGCAAAGCGTTGAAGCTCATCGGCCACCAGTGCCACATCCACCGGGATGGACAGGCGTTGACACCCCAGGGCCAAACGCGCCATGTGCTCGCCCAGCAGGCTGGGCCGGCCGTGACGCACGGCGATGGTTTCAAACACACCATCGCCGTAGGCCAGGCCCCGGTTCTGCAGGTTAACCGCAGCCTGGGGTTGGCCATCTACCCAACTGTGCATCAGCCGGCAAACCGGCGGAATACCAGGGAGCCATTGGTGCCACCAAAACCGAACGAGTTGGACAGCACCACGTCGATCGGCATGCTGCGCGCCTGGTGCGGCACGAAGTCCAGGTCACACCCTTCGTCCGGCTCGTCGAGGTTGATGGTTGGCGGAGCCATCTGGCTGTTGATGGCCAGCACGCTGAAGATCGCTTCAACCGCGCCTGCTGCACCCAACAGATGGCCCGTCATCGACTTGGTCGAGCTCACGGCCAGTTTGTAGGCATGCTCGCCAAACACACGCTTGATCGCTGACACTTCGGCCAGGTCGCCTGCCGGGGTCGAGGTGCCGTGGGCATTGATGTAGCTGACCTCGTGCGGTTCAACACCGGCATCGCGCAGGGCGTTGGCCATGCACCGAGCAGCGCCTTCGCCGGTTTCAGGCGGTGAGGTCATGTGGTAGGCGTCGCCACTCATGCCAAAGCCCACCAGCTCTGCGTAGATGGTGGCACCACGGGCCTGGGCGTGCTCGAGTTCCTCAAGCACCAATGCGCCAGCGCCATCGGACAGTACGAAGCCATCCCGGCCCTTGTCCCAGGGGCGGCTCGCGCGGCTCGGCTCGTCGTTGCGCGTAGAAAGCGCACGCGAAGCGCCGAAACCGCCCATACCGAGGCCGCAGGCGGCCATTTCAGCACCGCCGGCGATCATCACATCCGCTTCACCGTAAGCAATGTTGCGCGCCGCCATGCCGATGCAATGAGTACCGGTGGTGCAAGCGGTGGCGATGGCGTAGTTCGGCCCCTGTAAACCCAGGTGAATCGACAGGAAGCCCGAGATCATGTTGATGATCGAGCCCGGCACGAAGAACGGCGAAATGCGCCGTGGGCCGGAATCGTGCAGCGTGCGGCTGGTTTCTTCGATGTTGGTCAGCCCGCCAATACCAGAACCCATGGCAACGCCAATGCGCTCACGGTTGGCGTCGGTCACTTCAAGGCCGGCATTGCGCACGGCCTGGAAGCCTGCGGCCAGGCCGTACTGGATGAACAGGTCAAGCTTGCGGGCCTCTTTGGCCGACAGGTATTGCTCGACCTCGAAGCCCTTGACCGAGCCGCCAAAACGGGTGGAGTAGGCAGAAAGGTCCGTGTGTTCGATCGGACCGATGCCACTACGGCCAGCCAGAATGCCCTGCCATGTGCTCGGTACATCGGTACCCAGTGGCGACAGCATGCCCATACCGGTGACCACGACGCGTCTACGCGACACAGTACTCTCCTTTTCTAATGACAGAGTTTCTTGCCATTGCATTCAACGCAATGGAAATGAAATGGCAACAAGCTCTCGATGCCCGGGGCCGGACACCCCATCGTTTGAAACGGGACGCTTGCAAAGAAAAAACCGCACGCCGGCAAAGGCAGTGCGGTTTTTCCCGACAAGAAGCGTCGACTGCAGCGTCTTAGGCCTGGTGGGCGTTGACGTAGTCGATAGCAGCTTGAACGGTAGTGATCTTCTCGGCTTCTTCGTCAGGGATTTCGGTCTCGAATTCCTCTTCCAGAGCCATCACCAGCTCAACGGTGTCAAGGGAATCGGCACCCAGGTCATCGACGAAGGACTTCTCGTTAGTCACTTCTTCTTCCTTGACGCCCAGTTGCTCGGCGACGATTTTCTTGACGCGTTCTTCGATCTTGCTCATACCTAGGTTTACTCCTAATGGATATATGTCGGGCAGCTGGCCGGTGGCTAATTTTATAGAAGAACGCCTGCTTTTCAAGCTAAACGCGCCTCTCCCTTCAGCACCGCACCCGCTGCCCGGAATCTGGTCGCAGCTTTATAACGGATTTTAGGCTCGCAGTATGACTCTTTTTTTACCGAATCCGTCACATTGAGTTGCGATATTACATGTACATACCGCCGTTGACGGGGACGGTAGCACCGGTCACATAGGCTGCACCTTCCGACGCCAGGAACGAAACCACCTTGGCGATTTCGTCTGCCTGACCCAGACGGCCCAGCGGAATCTGGGTCTGCAGGGCCTGACGCTGGGCATCCGGAAGCTCGCGGGTCATGTCTGTATCGATGAAGCCCGGGGTTACCGAATTGACGGTAATGCCCCGCGAACCCACTTCACGCGCCAGGGCGCGGCTGAAACCTTCCAGGCCGGCCTTGGCAGCAGCGTAGTTGGCCTGCCCGGCGTTACCCATGGCGCCGACCACCGAGCCGATGCTGATGATACGGCCCCAACGGGCCTTGGTCATACCACGCAACACGCCCTTGGACAGGCGGTACAGGCTGTTGAGGTTGGTATCGATCACATCGAACCACTCGTCGTCCTTCATGCGCAGCATCAGGTTGTCCCGGGTGATGCCAGCATTGTTGACCAGGATTGCCGGCGCCCCGAACTGCTCGCCAATGGCGGCCAGCACGCTTTCGACGGACTCTGCGCTGGTCACGTTCAGCTCCATGCCGGTACCGGCCACGCCGTGCTCTTTCAGGGTGGCGGCAATACGCTCGGCACCGGAGGCCGATGTAGCGGTGCCAATCACGATGGCACCCTGGCGGCCCAGTTCGAGGGCAATCGCTTGGCCGATGCCACGGCTGGCACCAGTGACCAGTGCAACTTTACCTTGCAGGCTCATGCAAGTTTCTCCAGTTCAGGCCAGCGCCGCGCGGGCGGCGGCGACGGCGTCGGGGGTATTGAGGTTGTAAGTGCTCACGCCATCGGCGCAACGCTTGTTAAGCCCAGCCAGCACCTTGCCAGGGCCGCACTCGACCAGGTTGACCGCGCCATTGGCAGCCAACGCCTGTACGCACTCGACCCAGCGCACGGGCTGATACAACTGTGCCAGCAGGTCCTGCTTCAGGGCATCGAGGCCTGGCGCAACGGCGGCAGTGACGTTCTGCACCACGGGGATCTGCGGCGCTTGCCAGTCGATGGCATTGACCGCCTCGGCAAAGCGCTCGGCAGCAGGCTTCATCAAGGCACAGTGGGAAGGCACACTCACGGCCAGCGGCAAAGCACGCTTGGCACCTTTGGCCTTGCACAGTTCCATGGCACGATCCACGGCGGCCTTGTTGCCAGCAATGACAACCTGGCCCGGGGAGTTGAAGTTGACAGCACTGACCACTTCATCCTCGGCCGCCTCAGCACAAAGCTGCACCACCACGGCATCATCCAGCCCCAGAATGGCTGCCATGGCACCGTGCCCGGCAGGCACGGCTTCCTGCATCAGTTGGCCGCGGCGCTCGACCAGGCGGACGGCGTCTTTCAAGGTGATACTGCCAGCCGCTACCAGGGCGCTGTACTCACCCAGGCTGTGACCAGAGACGAACGCCGGCTTGGCACCCCCCTCTTCCAGCCACAGGCGCCACAGCGCGATAGACGCGGCGAGGATGGCCGGCTGAGTCTTGTCGGTCTGGTTAAGTTGCTCTTCCGGGCCTTCCTGAACCAGCTTCCACAAGTCATAGCCCAGTGCTTCGGACGCTTCCTTGAAGGTTTCGATGATCACCGGCTTCTCGGCGCCGAGCTCGGCGAGCATGCCCAGCGACTGGGAACCTTGACCGGGAAAGACGAATGCGAGAGATGCAGACATTGAACAAGCCCTTATGATCTTGTCGTCGGATAGGGTGCGACAGGCCTTGAGCCCGGCGCAGAATCTGAAAACTTGGATGGAAATACAGACCAAGCGGTCACATTTAAGCATTTCATCGTCGATATGCCTAAGGCCTTCGCTGGGTCGAGGCTACAGCAGCAAATCCTCCAGGCGCCCATGCAGCCGCTGCGGCAGGTCTTGCCGGATCTCGATCAACGCCCGCTCGATGGCGCTCTGCAACCCCTGTACATCTGCCGAGCCGTGGCTCTTGATGACGATGCCCTGCAAGCCCAGGAAACTGGCACCGTTGTGGCGCGCAGGCGCCAGGTCTGCCTGCAAGCGCTTGAGCAGTGGCATGGCCACCAAGCCGGCCAGACGCGACAACATGCCGCGCCGGAACACCTGCTCGACGCGTTCGCCAATCATGCTCGCCAGCCCTTCGCTGGACTTGAGCAAGATGTTGCCAACAAAGCCATCGCATACCACCACATCAGCGACACCCTGGTACAACCCGTCGCCTTCGACGAAGCCCACGTAGTTAAGCCCGCGGGCGTTCTGCAACAGGCTGGCAGCCAGTTTGACCTGCTGGTTGCCCTTGATGTCTTCGGTACCCACGTTCAACAAGCCAACCCGCGGGCGCTGCACGCCTTGCACCTGGGCGGCAACCGAACCCATGACGGCAAACTGATAGAGATGCTCGGCGGTGCAGTCAACGTTGGCACCCAGGTCGAGCAACTGACAGAACCCGGTACGCGTAGGCAGCGCCGCCACCATCGCCGGGCGATCAATACCTGGCAACGTCTTGAGCACGAACCGGGACAACGCCATCAACGCCCCGGTATTGCCTGCACTGACGCACGCTTGCGCCTTGCCATCGCGGACCAGTTCGAGCGCCACACGCATCGATGAGTCTGGTTTGCCACGCAACACCTGGGATGGACGCTCATCCATGCCGACCACCTCGCTGGCAGGCGCAATTTGAAGGCGCAAGCGATCGGTAGCCGAGATGCCACTGATGAGTTCTTCCAGGAGAGAGGGTTGACCGACAAGGGTCAGGTGCAGCGAGGGGGTTGCAGAAAGGCAGGCAATGCTAGCCTGGACAATGCTGCGGGGACCGAAGTCCCCGCCCATTGCGTCGATCGCGATGATCTGAGCGGACAAGGATTACTCGTCAGCGCCCTTGTCGACCACTTTGCGACCACGGTATACGCCTTCTGGCGAAACGTGGTGGCGCAGGTGGACTTCACCGGTGGACTTCTCTACCGACAGTGCGTTTTCCGACAGGGCATCGTGCGAACGACGCATGTCACGGGCAGAGCGGGATTTTTTGTTCTGCTGAACAGCCATAATTGATTAACTCCTAAACGTTTGGGTCACGCTTTAACTGCGCCAAAACACTGAACGGGTTGGACCGCGATACCTCGTCCTTGCTCGAATCGGGCTCGTCTGCGCCCGCCGGCTGCTGGCATTCTTCCGGATGATGAGCAGGCACGATGGGCAAGGCGAGCAAAAGCTCTTCCTCAACCAACGCCTGCAGATCCAAAGGATCTTCGCCCAGTTCCAGCACGTCATAGCCTTTCGGCAACGACTGGGTATTCGCACCCTCCTTCACCACAGCGTACGTACATTCGCTATGGATCGGCAGGGTGACCAGCTCAAGACAACGCTGGCAAACCATCTTGACTTCGACGTCCAACGCGCTGTGGATAACCACCACGTGCTGTTCATCTCGTTCAAAATCGAACTTCGCCTGCACCGTACCGACATTGTCGGAAAGCGGGTCGCAGAGTCTTTCCAAATCAGCGAGTTGCAGTGAACCGGTAAGGGTTACACCACGATCGGCTAATTTGCGCGGGTCAACGTGAGGTGGAATCGGGTCATTCAACATAGGCGCAGCATTCTAGGGATGCCCCCCGCCCCTGTCAAAGGAAATTGGCGGCATCGTGCGTGATAGAATTTGTTCAACCGATTCAGGAGTCTACCATGCTTCCTTTGTTACTGGCGTCCAGCTCTGCCTATCGCCGCGAATTACTGGCACGCCTGCGCCTGCCGTTCACCTGGGCAAGCCCCGATATAGACGAGCAACAACGGGGTGACGAACCCGCCGTGGAACTGGTGCGCCGGCTGGCCAGGCAAAAGGCCGAAGCATTGGCAGGCAGCCACCCCGCGCACCTGATTATTGGCTCAGACCAGGTTGCAGTACTGGGCGAGCAGGTGCTTGGCAAGCCACACACCTTCGAACGGGCTTGCGAGCAACTGCTGGCGTGCAGCGGGCAGCAGGTGAGCTTTCTCACCGGGCTGGCAGTACTCAATAGCGTGACCGGGCACTGCCAGGTGGACTGCGTGCCGTTTACGGTAACGCTGCGCGAATTGAGCAGGGAACGGGTGGAGCGCTATGTCGCAGCAGAACAGCCACTCGATTGCGCCGGGAGCTTCAAGGCGGAGGGGCTGGGGGTGAGCTTGTTCCAGAGCACTCATGGGTGCGATGCGACCAGCCTGATCGGGCTGCCGCTGATTCGGCTGGTGGATATGCTGACCGAGGAAGGGGTGGTAGTGCCGTAGGCCGCCTTGCGTTTTTGGGCGCCTGTGAGATCGAGCGCCGCGCGTGCGGCGCTCGATCTCACAAACACCGCAAAACGCACGACAAGCCCTTAGCGCAGCTGCGGCCCCTGGAAGCCCATCCACATCGCCAGATGTTCAGCCACACTGGCACCCATGCGCTTGGAGAAGCGGTCGAACGGCGACTCCTGGACGGTGAAATCGACCAGCTCTTTCTCGCCCACGATTTCGCGCGCCACGTAACTGGCGCTGCCTAGCCCGTCCACCAAGCCCAGGGCCTTGGCCTGCTCACCCGACCACACGAGGCCGCTGAACAGCTCAGGGTGCTCCTTATCCTTCAGGCGCTCGCCGCGCCCTTGCTTGACCATGGCGATGAACTGCTGATGGGTGGTATCCAGCACGCCTTGCCAGAAGCGGGTTTCTTCAGGCTTCTGTGGCGAGAACGGGTCGAGAAACGCCTTGTGCTCACCCGAGGTGTAGGCTCGCCGCTCAACACCCAGCTTCTCCATGGCGCCTACAAACCCGTAGCCCGCGGCAGTGACACCGATGGAGCCAACCAGGCTGGCCTTGTCGGCATAGATTTCATCCGCGGCACTGGCGATGTAGTAGGCGCCAGATGCGCCCAGGTCGGCAATCACCGCATACAGCTTGATAGCCGGGTATTCGGCGCGCAGACGACGAATTTCGTCATACACGTAGCCTGCCTGTACCGGGCTGCCACCGGGGCTGTTGATGCGCATCACCACCGCTTTGGTCTTACTGTCCTTGAACGCCTCGCGCAGGCTCTTGACAATGTTGTCGGCACTGGCCGCCTCTTGGTCCGCAATGACTCCGCGCACCTCGACCAACGCCGTATGACTGGCGCTGCGCGAGGCAGCCTTGTCGATATCCATCAGGGGCGAGAACAGCACCAGAATGCCGAACAGGTAGACGAAGGTCAGCAGCTTGAAGAAAATCCCCCAGCGCCGCGACCTGCGCTGCTCCTGGACACTGGCCAGCAGGGTTTTTTCCAGCAGCTTCCAGCTCTTGCGCTCTTCGCGCTCCTCAGGCTCCGCCTCGGGCGCCTTCCATTCGTCTGCCATGCTTACCTACCTTGGAAGTGAAGTTGGATTAACGGCCAGCCACTGGCGCAACTGGGAAAAGTGATCGATGCACAGCTGCGGGCCAAACTCGGCCAAGGCCTGCAGCGACATGGCACCATAGCCCACCGCGACCGAATGCATGCCCGCATTGCTGGCCATCTGCAAATCGAACGCCGAGTCACCCACCATCAGCGCGCGCTCTGGCGGCACGCCACAGTGACTCAAGATTTGCTCAAGCATCAGCGGATGGGGCTTGCCACGGGTTTCGTCCGCCGCACGGGTGATATCGAAGAACTGCTCCCAGCCGTTGGCCTTCAAAACCCGATCCAGCCCTCGGCGCGCCTTGCCCGTGGCTACCGCCAGGCGATAACCCTGGGCCCGGAAAGCCTCCAGCGATTCCCGCACGCCTTCGAACAGCGGCGAAGGGTGCTGATCGAGCGCCGTATAGATATCAGCATAGTGCTGGCGGAAAACCTCCACCTGGCTCGGCGGCAGGTGCGGGTATAGGGTTTCGATGGCCTCCGCCAGTGACAGGCCAATGATGCCCTTGACCGATTGCTCGGGGCTGGGCGCCTCACCCGCACGCGCAGCAGCTGCATTCATGGACTCGACAATACGCCCGATGGAGTCGGCCAGGGTGCCGTCCCAATCGAAAATCAACAGCTGGTAGTCACGGCGCACTCAAACGCTCCACGGTCTTGGCCCACACTTCGTCCACGGGCGCCTCCAGCTTGAGCTCGCCACCATCGGGCAGCGGCACGGTCAGGGCGTAGGCATGCAGGAACAGCCGCTTGCCGCCCAGTTCGCGAATTTCGCGACTGAAGTCTTCGTCGCCATATTTGCTGTCACCGGCAATCATGTGGCCGGCGTGCAATGCGTGCACGCGAATCTGGTGCGTCCGGCCAGTGATGGGCCTGGCCTCGACAATGGTCGCGAACTCACCGAAACGGCGCAGCACCCGGAACAGGGTCAAGGCCTCCTTGCCCTCATCGTTGACTTCGACCATGCGCTCACCAGAGCGCAGGTTGCTCTTGAGCAGCGGCGCATTGACCTGCTTCTTCGCCGTGGGCCAATGGCCGCGCACCAGGGCCATGTAACGCTTGTCGACACCATCGCCGCGCAGGGCTGCGTGCAGGTGGCGCAGCATGCTGCGCTTCTTGGCGATCATCAGCAGCCCGGAGGTATCGCGGTCCAGGCGATGCACCAGCTCCAGCTCCTTGGCATCGGGGCGCAACTGGCGCAACGCCTCGATCACCCCGAAGCTCAGGCCGCTGCCGCCATGCACGGCAATGCCAGCCGGCTTGTTCATCACGATCAGCGCCTTGTCCTCATGGACAATGGCTGCCTCCAGGCGCTGCAACAGGCCCTGGGCCACCGGTGCCGGCTCGTCACGCTCGGGCAGGCGAACCGGCGGGACCCGCACGATATCGCCGGCCTGGATCTTGTACTCGGGCTTGACACGGCCTTTGTTGACCCGCACTTCACCCTTGCGCAGGATGCGGTAGACCAGCGTCTTGGGCACACCCTTGAGCGCTGTGATGAGGAAATTGTCGATGCGTTGGCCGGCAAGCTCCGGCGCGACTTCGATCAGCTGAACGCCGGAAGTCGGAGGGGTATTGGTCGTCATGGCGGGATCATAACAATTTTTTATGGAATTGAAGCACTTAATCATTGCTGCTATAGTCGCGAACGCCGCCATAAGCGGCAGGCCAGCGGCACCAGGCTCTTTTGCCGGTCCCTGACCTTCGCAATTCTCCAGGACGCGAGGCCGTCCTACGGGGTTTTCGCCAGTTTACCGAATTGCCTGGAATCGCCACCAGCGCTGCGTAGAGAAGACCGAAAAAAACGACAAGTGTGGTGTTTCACCTGCTTACCCGCTTCTTTCGCTGCACCTCTGCCCGCCCGTCGCTTTCACGCAACGCACGGCGAATGCTTCGGAAATACCTGCCTTGGACATGAATGGCGCCAGCGCAGAACCTGCGCTGGCGAAAAATGCAACCCGTTGCGGATTCAGCGCGCGGCAGCACCCGAATTATCAGGGATACGTGCAGGGTGGAGATGCACAGCCCTCGGACCGTGTAGCACCGCGTCCGGCCCCTCGCCTCAATCAATGGCGGGTGAGCGGATAAGGTCCTGAACAGACGCCTGCGGGCGTCCACGGCTGACGGTTGATTCCTCCTCCTGACTGAGTGCACCAGGCCCGCTTGGTTGATTCGGATAACAATTCGAAGCCACCGGGGCCGGGTAGGCACCGCAGCAAACAGGACGCGTCGTCGCGACAACGGCAGGCTGGGCAACCGGCTGGTGCCGAACGCCGCTCGACACGGGGATGGCCCGGCCATCCTTTGCGCACCTTGGCACCGACCATGAGACGTCGTGTGTGCCGAACGCCGTTTCCGGCAGCCCGGAAACCGACGGTACAACATGAAAAGAATGCTGATTAACGCAACTCAACCCGAAGAGTTGCGTGTAGCCCTGGTGGACGGTCAACGTCTGTACGACCTGGACATCGAGTCCGGCGCGCGCGAACAGAAAAAGGCCAACATCTACAAAGGCAAGATCACCCGCATCGAACCCAGCCTCGAAGCCGCTTTCGTCGACTTCGGCTCCGAACGTCACGGCTTCCTGCCGCTGAAAGAAATCTCCCGCGAATACTTCAAGAAGGCCCCTGAAGGCCGGGTCAACATCAAGGAAGTCCTCAGCGAAGGCCAGGAAGTCATCGTCCAGGTCGAAAAGGAAGAGCGTGGCAACAAGGGCGCAGCCCTCACCACCTTCATCAGCCTGGCCGGCCGCTACCTGGTCCTGATGCCCAACAACCCGCGTGCGGGCGGCATTTCCCGCCGCATCGAAGGCGAAGAACGGAACGAACTGCGTGAAGCCCTCAACGGCTTGACCGTACCCGGCGACATGGGCCTCATCGTGCGCACCGCGGGCCTGGGCCGCAGCAGCGAAGAAATGCAGTGGGACCTCGACTACCTGCTGCAGCTGTGGACCGCCATCAAGGAAGCATCCCTGGACCGCGCGGCACCGTTCCTGATCTACCAGGAAAGCAACGTCATCATCCGCGCCATCCGCGACTACCTGCGCCAGGATATCGGCGAAGTGCTGATCGACAGCATCGATGCCCAGGAAGAAGCCCTCACCTTCATCCGCCAGGTCATGCCGCAGTACGCCAGCAAGGTGAAGCTGTACGAAGACAGCGTGCCACTGTTCAACCGCTTCCAGATCGAAAGCCAGATCGAAACCGCCTTCCAGCGCGTGGTCGAACTGCCGTCCGGTGGTTCGATCGTGATCGACCCTACCGAGGCCCTGGTGTCCATCGACATCAACTCGGCGCGCGCCACCAAAGGCAGCGACATCGAAGAAACCGCCTTGCAGACCAACCTGGAAGCGGCCGAGGAAATCGCCCGCCAGCTGCGCCTGCGTGACATCGGCGGCCTGATCGTCATCGACTTCATCGACATGACGCCCGCCAAGAACCAGCGCGCTGTCGAGGAACGTGTGCGTGAATGCCTGGAAGCCGACCGTGCCCGCGTGCAGGTTGGCCGCATTTCGCGCTTTGGCTTGCTAGAGATGTCTCGCCAGCGCTTGCGCCCATCGCTGGGCGAAAGCAGCGGCATCGTGTGCCCACGCTGCTCCGGCACCGGCATCATCCGCGACGTCGAGTCGCTGTCGCTGGCCATCCTGCGCCTGATCGAAGAAGAGGCCCTGAAGGATCGCACCGCCGAAGTGCGGGCTCAGGTACCAATCCCGGTTGCCGCGTTCCTGCTCAACGAGAAACGCAACTCGATCACCAAGATCGAGCTGCGCACCCGTGCACGCATCATCATCCTGCCTAACGATCATCTGGAAACGCCGCACTTCGAAGTCCAGCGCCTGCGCGACGACAACCCGGAAGTGCTGAACAACCAGTCCAGCTACGAGATCGCTGCCTCCGAAACCGAGGAAGCGCCGCAGCCGACCGCCACCCGCACGCTGGTACGCCAGGAAGCTGCGGTGAAAACTGCACCCGCCCGCGCCAATGCGCCGGTTCCGGCCACCGCCGAAGAAGCCCCTGCTGCCGCTCCGGTGGCGCCAGCACCGAGCGCGCCAGAACCCAGCCTGTTCAAGGGTTTGGTGAAGTCGCTGGTCAGCCTGTTCGCCGGCAAGGAAGAGCCGGCTGCCGCGCCGGTCGTTACCCCTGCCGAGAAGCCGGCTGCCGAGCGTAGCTCGCGCAACGAAGAGCGCCGTAACGGTCGCCAACAATCGCGCAACCGCAACGGCCGCCGTGACGAGGAGCGCAAACCGCGCGAGGAACGTGCCGAGCGCGCGCCGCGTGAAGAACGTGCGCCACGAGAGGAACGTGCCCCGCGTGAAGACCGAGCGCCTCGCGAAGAACGTGCTCCGCGTGAAGAACGTGCACCGCGCCAGCCACGTGAAGACCGCCGCGGCAACCGAAACGAAGAGCGTGTGCGTGAATTGCGTGAACCGCTGGACGCCACCCCACCTGCCGAGCGTGAAGAGCGCCAGCCACGTGAAGAACGTGTAGCCCGGGAAGAGCGAGCTCCGCGCGAAGAGCGCGCACCACGTGAAGAACGTGCACCTCGCGAGGAACGCGCTCCGCGTGAAGAACGTGCACCCCGCGAGGAACGCGCTCCGCGTGAAGAGCGTGCACCCCGCGAAGAGCGTACTCCGCGTGAAGAACGCGCCCCACGCGAAGAGCGCGCACCTCGCCCGCCGCGTGAAGAACGCCAGCCCCGGGTTGCCGCAGAAGCCACTGAACAGGCCGCCGAACTGGCCGAAGAGCAACTGCCGAATGAAGAGCATCTGCAGGATGACCAGGAAGGCAGCGATGACGAGCGCCCACGCCGCCGGTCCCGTGGCCAGCGTCGCCGCAGCAATCGTCGCGAGCGTCAGCGCAACGCCAATGGCGAGCTGATCGATGGCAGCGAAGAAGAAGGCAACGAAGAGCAGCCTCAACAGCACGGCGCAACCGAACTGGGTGCCGAGCTCGCCGCAGGCGTTGCTGTCACTGCAGCCGTGGCCACCAGCAACATCAGCGCCAATGCCGAGGCCCAGGCCCATCAGCAGGCCGAGCGCGCCACCGCTGAAGTGGCTCCGGTCGTCGAGCATGAAAGCACCGAAGCTGCACAGCCTGCCGAACAGCCCGAAGCCGTAACCACCGAGCAGGCCATTGCCATCGCACCGGTGGTCGAGCAGCCGGTGAGTGAGCCTGTTGCAGCGGTGGAGCCGGCTGTAGAGCCCGTGGTGGAAGTTGCACCGCAGCCTGCTGTTGAAGAAGCCCCAGCTGTAGAGCCGGCGCCGGTCATCCACCTGCCAGCCGAGGCGCCAGTGGCTGATGCCGAACCAGCTCAGGTCGTTGTCGAGCCGGAACAGGCTGCTGTGCAAGCCGCCCCTGTGGTTGAAGAACCTGCACCTGTTGCAGAGGTTCAACCGGAAGCAGTGGCCGAGCCCGAGCCTGTAAAAGAGGAAGCCGCCGCCGTTGAAACCCCGGCAGCAGCAGAGCCTGCCACCGTCATGCTATCCAACGGCCGCGCGCCGAACGACCCGCGTGAAGTGCGCCGCCGCAAGCGCGAAGCCGAGGCCGCCGCCAAGGCCGCGCAGCAGCAGCCAGCCCCGGAAGCCGCCGATGAGCACAAGCCTCATCACGGTTGATAACCCCGGCTGAATAAAAAGCCCCGCCAGCGCAAACTGGCGGGGCTTTTTATTTCCCTGTAGGAGCGACCAAAGGTCGCGATAGGCTGCACAGCAGCCTCCCCTACACCCCGCTCGCCCCTACCACAGGTTAGGCTCCATCTCTAACGCGACACCGAACCGCTGCAGGATATCTGCCTGAATCTGCTGCGCCAGCGCATGCATCTGCGCCCCGCTCGCTTGGCCATAATTGACCAGCACCAGTGATTGCAGGCGATGGACGCCAGCATCACCCTCGCGATACCCCTTCCAGCCCGCCTGCTCGATCAACCAGCCTGCCGCCAGCTTGACCTGGCTATCAGCCAGTGGGTACGCCACCACGCCAGGGTGCTGGGCACGGATACGCTCAACACATTCAGCCGAAACCACCGGATTCTTGAAAAAGCTCCCGGCATTGCCCAGTTCTGCCGGGTCCGGCAGCTTCTCCCGCCGGATACTGCAGATGGCGTCACTGATCGCCTGGGCAGTCGGCTCGGCGTTCCCCTGCTCAGCCAGGCGCTGGCGCACGGGTCCGTAGTCCAGATGCGGCTGCAGGGTATGGCTCAGGGCAAAGCGCACGCGCAAAATCAACCAGCGCCCCGGGTTGCGCTTGAACACGCTGTCTCGGTAACCGAAGGTACAGGCCGCAAGGTCGAACTCGCGCAACTCGCCCGTTTCACGGTCCAACGCGGTGAGGCCCGCAAAGACATCCTTGATCTCAACCCCGTAGGCACCCACGTTCTGCATTGGTGCAGCGCCCACGGTACCGGGGATCAGGCTGAGGTTTTCCAGGCCGCAATAACCTTGCCCCAGCGTCCACTGCACAAAGGGGTGCCATGGCTCACCGGCCTGCGCCTCCACGATGACAGCGTGGCCGTCGTCGCTGATCACTTGCACGCCGCGGCTGGCCACGTGCAGCACCAGGGCGTCCACATCCTGGGTCAGCAGCAAGTTGCTCCCACCGCCGATCACCTGCACTGGCAGGCCCTGGGCGTGGGCACGATTGAGCGCCTCGCGGATTTGCTCATCATCGTGGGGCTGGCAAAAATAGCGCGCCTTCACGTCGATGCCGAAGGTATTGAAAGGCTTGAGCGATACCTGCTCCTGCCACTGCACTGTCATACCCGCCCCTTGGTTTCCAGCACCAGCGCCTTGCAGGCATCCTCGATCAGGTCCAGCACCTGCTCAAAGCCGTCAGCACCGCCGTAGTAAGGGTCTGGGACTTCATCCAGTGCAGCCCCATAACGGCGCAGGAACAGGTCCAGTTCGCCAGTGGACGCATCGGGGCGCATTGCACGCAGGTGGCCAAGGTTGCTCTCATCCATGGCCAGGATCAGGTCGTATTCGGCAAAATGCCCGACTTTGACCTGCTGAGCCCGCTGCCCGGAAAGATCGTAGCCCCGGGCCAAGGCCGCCTTGCAGGTGCGGCTGTCTGGCGGGCTGCCAACGTGCCAGTCGCCAGTACCCGCAGACGCCACCTGTACATGGTCGGCCAGCCCGGCAGCCTGCAACTGATGGCGCAACACGCCTTCGGCTGTAGGCGACCGGCAGATGTTGCCCAGGCAAACGAACAGAACGCGCATCAAGCCTCCAGCAAGCGCCGGACGCGCTCAAGGTCTTCAGGTGTGTCAACGCCCACGGCAGGTGCCTCGATTGCATCTTCGACGTGAATACCCACGCCGTGCCACAGGGCGCGCAGTTGCTCCAGGGCTTCGACCTGCTCCAGCCAGCAAGGGCCCCAGTTGACGAAGTCCTGCAAAAAGCCGACGCGGTAGGCGTACATACCGATATGCCGGCGATAGGGCACGCCTTCCGGCAGCTGCTGACGGCCATTGGCGAACGTGTCCCGGGCCCAGGGCAAGGGGGCGCGGCTGAACGTCAGGGCCAGGCCGCGTTTGTCGCTGACAACTTTTACGGCATTGGGGTTGAACACGGTTGCCGGGTCAGGAATGGGTTCAGCCAAGGTGGCGATACCCGCCTCCGGGTGTGCGGCCAGGTTGGCGGCCACCTGGTCAATGATCACAGGTGGGATCAACGGTTCGTCGCCTTGTACGTTCACCACAATGGCATCGGCCGGCAGCCCGAGTTGGGCGGCCACCTCCGCCAGGCGATCGGTACCGGACTCATGGTCGGCCCGGGTAAGCAGCACTTCTGCGCCAAACGCCTGGCAGGCATCGACGATGCTGGCATCGTCAGTGGCAATGACCACGCGGGTAGCGCCGCTCTTGCGCGCTTGCTCCCATACGTGCTGCACCATGGGTTTGCCAGCGATCGGCAACAACGGCTTGCCCGGCAGGCGCGTGGAGCGCAGACGGGCCGGAATCACCACAATGAAGTTCAGGCTCATTTGTCCAGGCGCTCGTCATCGGTCAGCGTGCGCGCTTCGCTTTCCAGCATGACCGGGATGCCATCGCGCACCGGATAAGCCAGGCCTGCGCCCTTGCTGATCAGCTCGGTCTTGTCGGCACTGAGCTTGAGCGGGCCTTTAGTGATCGGGCAGGCCAGGATGTCGAGCAGTTTGGTGTCCATTGAAAGCGTCCTTTGGGCCGCGTGGCCGAAAATGGAATAAAGGCTCAGGGGGTGCTGAGCAAGCGTTGCAGCTGGCTGTCGAACCAGGCAGTAAAAGCGGGTGTGGGCTGTGCATCCACCGCCAGGTACCACCAATCGTCAGCCGCGAAAGCCCGGCATTTCACCGCGTCCTTCTCGGTCATGACCAACGGCAGCGACGGGCTGAAGGCAAGGCTTTGGGCATTGAACTGCGCGTGGTCGGCGAACGGGTGCGGGACCGGCTGCCAGTTTAGCGCCAGCAGGGTATTGAAGAAACGTTGCGGGTTGCCGATGCCAGCCACCGCATGCAGCCGCTGCCCTGGCACAAAGTGATCGAGCGGGCGCCGCTCACCGCTGCGCAGGTTGACCAACGCAGCCGGTTGCAGGCAAAAGCCGAAGCCCTCGGCAGGGTCTTCGGCTGCGCCATTGAACAGCACCGCATCAACAGCGTGCAGGCGCTCGGCAGGCTCGCGAAGGGGCCCGGCCGGCAGGCAGCGGCCATTGCCCAGACCACGGGCGGCATCGATCAGCACCAGCTCCAGGTCCCGGGCCAGCCGGTAGTGCTGCATGCCGTCATCGCACAGGATCAGATCGAGCGGCTCACTGGCCAGCAGCGCCCGCACCGCAGCAGCACGGTCCGGGTCGATCATCAACGGTACGCCGGTGCGCTGCACAATCAACAGCGGCTCATCGCCCGCCTGGTTGGCAGGCTGGTCGGCATGCACGCGCCAGGGCAATTGTGGCGGCTTCGCACCGTAACCGCGGCTGACCACACCCACCTTCAAGCCTTGCTGACGACAATGCTGGATAAGCCAGAGGATCATCGGTGTTTTGCCAGTTCCGCCCACCGTGATATTGCCCACCACAATGACCGGCACTGGCGCGCGGTAGCTGGGTGTTTCACCGCTCAAGAAGCGCGCGCGTTTGCGGTTTACTATCCGCCGGTACAAGGTCTCCAGCGGGCGCAGCATTGCCAGGGCTGGGTGGCCGGCATACCAGGCTGCCAGCAGGCGATCGCCAACAGCCATCAAGGCGTACCTTGTGCCGCCTCGACCGTGGTCATGCGCAACTGGCTGAAACCGAGCTTGCCGGCAGCATCCATTGCGGTGACCACCGCCTGGTGGGGTGTCTTGCCGTCGGCGCTGATGGCCAGCGGTAGCTTGTTATCGCCACCGGATTCGCGCTCTATGGCCTCACTCAGGGTGGCCAGGTCGCTTTTGGGCAGCAGGTGGTTGTTCACCGAATAGACGCCTTCGGCACTGATGGTGATTTCCACCAGCTTGCCTTCGTCCGCAGGGGGCTGTTCGGCGCTGGACGCCTCAGGCAGCTCGACACGCAGCTGGTTCTCGCGGGTGAAGGTGGTGGTGACCACGAAGAACAACAGCAACACGAACACCACATCAATCAACGAGGCGAGGTTGATGTCAACGTTCTCGCGCTGGCGGTTGCGCCGGAACTTCACGCGTTGCCTCCCGCCACTTCCACTTCACGGTCACCCTGGATCACTTCCACCAGCTTGATGGCCTCTTGCTCCATACCGACCACCAGCTCGTCGATGCGTCGCAGCAGGAAACGGTGGAAGAACACCGCAGGGATACCCACCATGAGGCCTGCGGCAGTGGTGACCAGTGCTTTGGAAATACCGCCGGCGAGCACCGCCGCATTGGTGGTCATCTGTGAACCCATGAAGGCACTGAAGATGTCGATCATGCCCAGCACGGTGCCCAGCAGGCCCAACAATGGCGCCATGGCGGCGATGGTACCGAGGGTGCTGATATAGCGTTCGAGCTCATGAATGACGCGGGAAGCCGCCTCTTCGATGCACTCCTTCATGATCTCGCGGCCGTGGCGCGAGTTGGCAAGGCCGGCGGCGAGGATCTCACCCAGCGGTGAATCGGCCCGCAGCGCCTTGAGTTTGTCACTGGTGAGCTGTTTGTCCTTGATCCACAGCCAGACCTGCCCCAGCAGGTGTGGCGGCGTAACCCGGCTGGCCCGCAACGTCCACAAGCGCTCGACGACGATTGCCATGGCAGCGACGGAACTCAGAATGATCGGCAGCATCATCCAACCACCGGACTTGACCAATTCCCACACAGTTAACGCCCCCGTCGAAAAAGGCGAACACTCTACCATAGGCGGGGCGGGCCCTCATCTGCCAGAAGTCAGCCAATCGGCCGGCCACACCACTGTTCCCCATGTAGGAGCGACCGCAGGCCGCGATGCCCTGCGCAGCAGGGCCCGACCCCAATCTTTCCTATCAGCCCTCCCCAGCTTCCCGCCAGAACCGCCGCTGCCGTCGCCACCCCTCAACCTCCCCGTGGCGCCCCAACACCAGCCGCAGCGCGCCGTCTACGGCGGTGTCATGCACCTCCAGCCCGTGCCGCCGATAACGCTCCACCACCTGCGCATGGGGGTGGCCAAAGCTGTTGTTGCGGCCCCGCGATATGAGCACACCTCGCGGCGCTGTGGCGCGAATGAAGGGCTCGGTGGATGAGCTGCGGCTACCATGATGGGGTGCCTGCAGCCAATCTATTCCCGTGGCGGGCATGGCCGCCAGCCACGCCCGCTCGGCACCTGCCTCCATATCACCAGCCAGCAGCAACCGCTCACCACGGGCCTCCACCAGCAGCACACACGACCTATCATTGCTACTGCGCCCACGGTCCCATTGCCATAGCGAAAACTGCACTTCATCCCACACCCACCGTTCACCACTGGCGCAAGGCTGCAACTGCAGCCCGTCCACCTCCTCGCCGCCCATTGTCCGGGCTACCGGTAGCCCACGCCGAACGGCCCCAGCGCCACCGGAGTGATCAGCATGGGCGTGGCTTATAAGCATCAGGTCCAGGCTGCGCACGCCCAGCTTGCGCAGGGTCGGCAATACCACCCGCTCGCCCAGATCGCTGTCACCCATGGCCGGGCCGGCGTCGTACAGCACGGTGTGGCTGCGGGTTCGCAACAGCACCGCCAGCCCCTGGCCGACGTCCAGCTGCCACACCTCCACCTGCCCAAGTGGGATGGCCTCCCTCGGCACCCACAAGGCCAGCAGCATCACCCCGCCCAAGCCGCGAAGCGGCACACCGTTGGGTAGCAGTACCAAGAACGCACCCAAGGCTACAAACAGCCAGGCCCACAATGGCAGGGCCGCAGGCACCCAGGCCGGGTGTTGCTGCGCAACCACAGCCAGCATGCCAAACAGCAGGTCCAGCAGGCCGCCGGCAAGCCATAACAACGCCTCACCTACCCCGGGCAAGGGCAGCAGCAACGTGCCCAGCAATGCCAGCGGCAGCACCGCAAGGCTGATCCAGGGCACCGCCAGCAGGTTGGTCAACGGCGCACTCAGGCTGACGGGCAGGCCAGTTGCCAGCAAGACCGGCAGCAGGCCGATGGCAATCACCCATTGCGCGCGAGTCCACGCCTGCCAGGGCCGCCAGCCACCCAGCCGGGCACTGAAGCAGTAGATCAACGTGGCCACTGCCGCAAACGACAACCAGAAGCCCGGCAGCAAAGCCGCCAGCGGCTCAACCAGCAGCACCGCAACCAGTGCCATCAGCAGCGGCAGCATGGCGCCCAGGTGGCGAAAACGCAGCCGCCAGCACAGCACCACAGCCAGCATCAGGCAGGCCCGCTGCACCGGCACCCCCGCACCGGCGAGCCAGCCATAGGCCAGCGCTGCCACCATGGCCAGGGCGCAGGCACAAGGCAGCCAGGGCAGCCGTGCCGGCCACAGCCCCCACCGCACCAAACCCGCCACCAGCCCATAAAGCAAGCCGGCCACCAACCCAATGTGCTGGCCCGAAATCACCAGCAGGTGCACCGTACCGGTGGCCTGCAACGTTTGCCACACCTCCCGCGACAGCCCCGCACCGTCACCCAGCACCAGAGCCACCAACGCTGCCTGCTGCCCCTGGGCTTCGACTGCCAGCAGGCGCTGGCGCAAAGTGTCGCGCCACCCCCCATCGGCGGGCGCCACCCGATGCCCCGCCTTGACCGTGCCCGTCGCCCCGACACGGCGCGCCAGCAACTGCGCTTCCCGATCCGGGCCATGCGGGTTGAGCAGGCCGGCCGGTCGCTGCACGGTCACCGCCAGCCGCCACTGCTCCCCCGCGCGGACCTCCGGCCCCTTGAACCAGCTCACCTGCACCCGCCTGGGCAGCTCACCCCGGCGGCTCAGCGGCGCCTCCAGGTCAAAACGTACGCTTTGCCCGGTGCGCGTGGGCAGGCCTGTTACCCGGCCCTCCAACCATACCGTGCGGCCATCCAGCGCCTTAGCCAGGCGATCGTTCAGCGCCAGCTGCGCAGACCCGCACGCCCAGCTCAACCCTAGCAAGAACACACCGAGCGGCCACAGCCGACCGAACAGGCAGGCGCCGCCAACGATCACCAGAACAACAAGCCATCCGACCGACGGCAAGGCGGGGAGAAAACCCAGGCACAACAGCCCGAGCGCAAGCGCCAACATCCCTGTTCGCATAAGGTAGAGCTCCGCAACCGATCCACGCCCTCAGGCATAGCCCAGATGGCAGCAGGCGCCGCTCAACAATTGTCACAAACTCTAAACGAGGCTGAATGGGAATAAGGGCATACTCCCCGCTCAAACCCCCGGGGAGCCCAGATGCCGCGCCGACTCTTCAAACGCTACATGCCAGACCCGACGAGCATTCGCGAACACAAGTCCTTACGCTTTTTCGGCAAGCTGCTGCATGACCCGAACCTCTGGCATCTCAACCGCCATTCCGTCGCGAGGGCGATGGGCGTGGGCCTGTTCGCGGCGCTGATACCCCTCCCCCTGCAAATGCTGCTGGCCGCTGCGCTGGCCATTCCAGTCAGGGCCAACTTGCCGATTGCCGTCAGCCTGGTGTGGCTGACCAACCCCCTGACCATGCCCCCGGTGTTCTTCGTCACCTACATGACTGGCGCATGGCTGCTGCAGGTGCCGCCGCGCACGCTACCGGAGGAACTCACCTTCGAATGGATCACCAATCAACTGGCCACCGTGTGGCAGCCGTTCCTGCTGGGCTCAGTGGTGTGTGGGGTGGTATTGGGCGTTGCCGCGTATTTCACCACGCTGCTTTACTGGCGCTGGTGGATTGGCCGGCAGTGGCGCCGGCGCAAGGGGCGGTGCTCAGGCACGCATGCCACGGCCACTGACCAGCAAGCGCACGCACAGCAGGTACAGCACCGCGGTGGCCACCAGCATGAACGTGATGGCGGTACCGATACTGATGTCCGAGACACCTAGAATGCCGTAGCGGAACGAGTTGACCATGTGCAGCACAGGGTTGGCCAACGACACGGTCTGCCAGAACGGGGGCAACAGGTTGATCGAATAGAACACCCCACCGAGGTACGTCAGGGGCGTCAGCACGAAGGTGGGCACAATCGAGATATCATCGAAATTGCGAGCGAATACCGCGTTCACGAAACCCAGCAGCGAAAAAATAGTAGCGGTCAGCAGCACCACGATGACCGTCACACCCAGGTGATGCACCTGCAGGTCGGTGAAGAACATCGACAGGATCGTAACGATGACCCCAACGGCCAGACCTCGCAACACGCCACCCAGCACATAACCCACCAGAATGGTGTGAGGTGATACCGGCGACACCATCAGCTCTTCGATGGAGCGCTGGAACTTGCTGCCGAAAAAGCTCGACACCACGTTGCCATACGAGTTGGTGATCACCGACATCATGATCAGCCCCGGAACGATGTACTGCATGTAGGTGAAGCCGCCCATGTCGCCGATCTGCCGGCCAATCAGGTTACCGAAGATGACAAAGTACAGCACCATGGTGATTGCAGGCGGCAGCAGGGTCTGCGGCCAGATGCGCAGAAAGCGCCGGACTTCGCGGTAGACGATGGTGTTGAGGGCCACCCAGTTGGTGCGCAGCTCCACACTCATACGGCCACCTTCGACAGGTTTTTTTCTACCAGGGACACGAATAGCTCCTCCAGCCGGTTGGTCTTGTTACGCAGGCTTTGCACCTCGATGTTCTGCACTGCCAACTGGCTGAACAGCGCAGTGATGCCAATGTCCTTGTCTACCTGAACTTCCAGGGTATGCGGCGTCAGCAAGCGGCATGGGTAACCCTGCAATGCAGGCGCCGTGGCCAAATCCTGCTTGATGTCGAGAACGAAGGTTTCGACATGCAGCTTGCCCAGCAACTGGCGCATGCTGGTGTTTTCGACAATGGTGCCGTGGTCGATGATGCCGATGTTACGGCACAACTGCTCAGCCTCTTCCAGATAATGGGTGGTGAGGATGATGGTGATGCCCTTCTGGTTCAGCTCGGTCAAAAAGCTCCACATCGAACGGCGCAACTCGATGTCCACACCCGCCGTGGGTTCGTCGAGAATCAACAGGCGCGGCTCATGAATCAGCGCGCGGGCAATCATCAGGCGGCGTTTCATGCCGCCAGACAGGGACCGCGAGGGCACGTCGCGCTTGTCCCACAGGCCTAACTGCGTCAGGTACTGCTCGGCCCGCTGCTTGGCGATTTTCGGGGGGATGCCGTAGTAACCGGCTTGGGTCACGACAATGTCGAAACACTTCTCGAACTGGTTGAAGTTGAATTCCTGGGGCACAACGCCCAGGCAGCGTTTAAGGGCAGCCGGCTCGCGGTCCAGGTCGTGGCCGAATACATTGACGCTGCCGCTGGTCTTGTTGACCAACGTCGACAAAATACCAATGGTCGTGGATTTGCCGGCGCCATTGGGGCCGAGCAAAGCAAAAAAATCGCCTTCGGCAACATCCAGGTCGATGCCGTTAAGGGCCTGGAAGCCGTTACCGTAGGTTTTGGTCAGCTGCCGGATGGACAGGGCAGAACTCATAGCGGATCACTTACCGGAAGAGGGTCGAGGCACGCCGGGGCAGATCACCGGCGCAGTGGGTGCAGTTATGGTGCTTGGCCGGGCAGCCTAAGTACAGTTACGTGCATTGATAGTGACTATCAAGGAACACCAGGTGTTCGATCAAGTCAGTGCGCTCATGACGCCGGCCTGGTAGGCGGGGCGGGCTTTCAGGCGCTCGTACCAGCCTTGCAGGTGGCGCATGGGTGGGTGCTCCATGGGCATCTCGAACCACGCGTAGGCAAAACTACCCAACGGGATGTCACCCATGCCAATCTGCTGACCGGACAGGTAAGGCTGCTTGGCCAATGCTTCATCGGCGATGGTCAGCAGTTGGGCGCACTGTTTATGCGCTGCATTGATTGCCACCCAGTCGCGCTGGTCTTCTGGCGTGCGCAGCAAGCCCCAGAACAGTGGGCGGAACGGCGTGGCCAAGGACGAGGTCGTCCAGTCCATCCACTTGTCGGCCATCGCGCGCTCACGCGGATTCTCCAGATACCAGCCCTGTTCTGCACCATAGGCTGCGCACAGGTAGCGCACGATGGTGTTGGACTCCCACAGTGCCAGGTCGCCATCTTCGAGCATTGGCACCAGGCCATTGGGGTTGAGGGTACGGTACTGCGGCTCGTTGACCACACCGAAGGCGCCGCCCGCGTCGATACACTCGAAGTCCAGGCCCAGCTCATGGGCTATCCAAAGCACTTTGCGTACGTTGCTCGAGTTCTTGCGGCCCCAGATCTTCAGCATGGCAATGTCCTTGATGAATGCGCAGGTGATCCAGTCTACTGCAAGACAGCCAAGTAGCAGACTGAAACTCCCACCGCCACACCCTGTCACTGTTCTGACCCGGTCGTTCACAGCGTAGCGTCTAAGCTGTCTGGGACGGCTCAAGCCCTTGGTTCCAAGGAGGACCGATTATGTTGCTGTTGTGGTTGGTAGTGCTGATGATAGGTACGGCGTACCTGTTGCACAGGCGCATGGCGCCCCTGCAGATCCTGGGCATCACGGCGGGGTACGTGCTGCTGATGGGCATTTTCAGTAATGCCCCTGGCTGGCTGTTGGTGGTGCTGTGGCTCGTGCTGGCGTTGATGTCGGCCGTGGTAGCGCTGCCGCAATGGCGCCGCAAAGTGCTTACGGCGCCGGTGTTCGACTGGTTCAAGCGCACGTTGCCGCCCATGTCGCAAACCGAGCGCGAAGCGATCGACGCCGGCACCGTCTGGTGGGATGGTGAGTTGTTCAGTGGCCGCCCCGACTGGCGCACGCTGCTCGCCTATCCCGCGCCGACATTGACCGATGAAGAGCAGGCATTTATCGACGGCCCCACCGAAGCGCTGTGCGCCATGGTCAGTGACTGGCAGATCGGCCAGGACCTCGACCTGCCACCCGAGGCCTGGGCCCATATCAAACAGAACGGGTTCTTTGCCCTGATCATCCCCAAGGAGTACGGCGGCAAAGGGTTCTCCGCCTATGCACACTCCCAGGTGGCGATGAAGCTGGCCACCCGTAGCGGCGATCTGGCCTCTACAGTCATGGTGCCCAACTCCCTCGGCCCGGCGGAGTTGCTGTTGCATTACGGCACGGACGAACAACGCAATCACTACCTGCCCCGGCTGGCCCGTGGTGAAGAAATACCCTGCTTTGCACTTACGGGCCCACTGGCAGGCTCTGACGCCGGGGCCATGCCCGACAGCGGCGTCATCTGCAAGGGCCAATGGAACGGGGAAGAAGTCATCGGCTTGCGCCTGAACTGGGAAAAACGCTACATCACCCTGGGCCCCGTCGCCACGCTGCTTGGGCTGGCCTTCAAAGCTTACGACCCTGACCACCTGCTGGGTGAGGACGAGGAGCTGGGCATCAGCTTGGCATTGATCCCCACTGACACCCCGGGAGTGGAAATCGGCAAGCGCCACTTGCCGTTGGGCGCCGCCTTCATGAACGGGCCCAATAGCGGCAAGGATGTCTTCGTGCCGCTGGATTTCCTGATCGGCGGCCAGGCCATGCTCGGCAAGGGCTGGATGATGCTGATGAACTGCCTGTCGGTAGGCCGCTCAATTTCCCTGCCCGCCGTGGGTACGGGTGCGGCCAAGTACACCAGCCTGGTCACTGGCCAGTACGCGAATATACGCGAGCAGTTCAATGTGCCGCTGGCGGCTTTCGAAGGTATCCAGGAATCGCTGGCACGCATCGGCGGCAACGCCTGGCTGATGGACAGCGCACGGCTGCTCACCGCCAAGGCGGTCGACCTGGGCGAAAAACCCTCGGTGCTGTCGGCGATCCTCAAGTATCACCTCACCGAACGCGGCCGCGAATGCATCCAGCACGCCATGGACGTGCACGGCGGCAAGGGCATCATCATGGGCCCGAATAACTACCTGGCGCGCAACTGGCAAGGGGCGCCGATCTTCATCACCGTCGAAGGCGCCAACATCCTTTCACGCAACCTGATGATCTTCGGCCAGGGCGCGATCCGCTGCCACCCCTTCGTGCTCAAGGAAATGTCCGTGGCCGGCATCCAGGATCGCGAGCAGGCCCTCAAGGCATTCGACGATCTGCTGCTGAAGCATGTCCGCTTCGCCGTCAACAACGCCGCCAGCACCCTGGTGCTCGGCCTCGGCCTGGGACGGTTCGAGCGCAAGCCGGGGGATGCCCTGAGCCAGGGCTATTTCCGCGCTCTGGATCGCCAGGCGGCGGCTTTCGCCCTGCTGGCGGACCTGTCGATGATGCTGCTCGGCGGCGCACTCAAACGCCGTGAACGTCTTAGCGCGCGCCTGGGCGATGTGCTGAGCTACCTCTACCTGGGCTCGGCCGCGCTAAAGCGCTACCACGATCTAGGTTCGCCCGAATACATGCAGCCGTTGCTGCGCTGGGCGATGGAAGAAAGCCTGGGCAAGGCAGAGCATGCACTCGATCGCTTGCTCGACAACTTCCCGAACCGCGTCGTTGGCTGCGCTCTTCGGGTGCTGGTCTTCCCGTTCGGGCGGCGGCACACCGGACCGAACGATGAACTGGACGCCGAGGTAGCCGCCTTGATTGGCCGCAGCAAAGGCGACCCGGCGCTGGAAGAGCTGCTCGCCGGTTGCTTCAGGCCGCAGGCAGAGGGTGATTCAGTGGCAGCGCTGCAGCGGGCCAGTGACGCATTAGATGACATCGCGCCGCTTCGCAAGGCACTGAATCAGGCTGTCAGGGACGGAAAGTTGCGTGGCTCGATCGGCCAGCCTTTAATCCAGTCCGCCCTGGAGTCCGGGATTCTCACAGCAGACGAAGTGCACACACTACAACTGGCAGAACAGGCACGCCGCGTAGTCATCGACGTCGATGCATTCGACAAGGACGCATTACTGCCAACGGGCAGCGTTCGCTAAAAATAAACCCACGCCCGCCGCCATCGCCATGGCGACGGGTGCAGGGCTATATAGATCGTTTCACTGCAACGCCAACAGCTCATCGACGCTCAGCGGTGGAATGATGATGGCTGACCAGTACCACCGTACATCATCGTATTCAACAGCCTGGATCGCCGTGCAACCGCTGTACCCTTGGCTTGGCGTAAGAATCCCTTCCTGGGAGATCGCGCCATCACCCGCCAACACTTTCCACTCGATGTCCACAGGGTCGACTGCCAACTCGTTGCCTCTTTTATCCACATAATGCAGGGTCAAACGCAAAGCGTCCCCCGCTTTACTCATGCGGAAAAAATGAGTGGTCGGCGTGTTATAGATTAAAAAGGCTGCACTTGCGGGGATGAAAGGACTGCGAGCATGGTACACGTCAAGGATATCAACACTGACAAGGCCAAGCTGGTTAGTCTTGAGCGCAGCACTGGTTGTTGTTTTACTGCCTTCGTCGCAGGCAAGGGCAAGGGCCAAGGCAGGGGGCGGCTCATAGAATAATTCACCGTCCAACATCCGAACCACGCCATGCTGAGGTGTGCGCTGGCTGTGCCTGAATGAATTAGGCTTATAAGGTATATCCACCGTCAGCGGCATCGCTTGACCACCACGCTGGCTGATGACCATGGCCGGAATAAGCGCCAGGTTTCGCCTCATCGTCGGCGTGGGTGGGCTGGATGCCTGTGCCATTCTCAAATCAGGCGTAAATTCCACCTCTACGACATTATCAAGGTCTTTTACGGATCTGAGTTGCTGAGTGCGATGCGGATAGATAATGTCAGGTAGATATAACAAATCATTCGGTAAACTTAGCCTATCACTCGACACCACACCCAGGTTTCCGGCCTTGGTATCAACGCGACACAACACCCCCCCTGAGCCAGGCGACGAAAGCTTGTGCTCCACGCCGGATGACATTGCCGTCTGAATGCCTGATGGCAGTTGGCCTGGGCTACGGCCTGAAACGGCGAAATAGAGCAATAATTTATGCGCAAAACCGGACGAATCCAACCCCAATCTGAACGTCGCGCCAGCAAGTAATTGTGAATAGTGCTGTTGCTGACTCAGCCAACCCAGCGGACGCTCCGTTTCACGCATACCATCGTTGAATCTCGCAGCCAATGCTGGGTCGTCATGGCCGTCTCGAATGAAATACAAACGGGGTGGCGTTAGCCAATCCAATACAACATTCCCATCTACTCGATAACTGCCTTGCACATTCCCAAGGTCTGACTCCACGCCGACCGTCGCCTGAGATAAATAGACCTCTACGCGACTGACCTCTCTCACCTTGGCTCCCGGCTCTTTACTCAACCGAAGATGTACAGCATTCGAAACACCATGGCTCAGTTTCAAATAACCTTTACCGGGGCCATGAACATCGAATTCGAGCAGCGGCGACGTTAGCTGACCACTGAAAGCGAACCACTGCCTGCCGGGCGTAATGACCATTTCAAAAGTCGTTCGCTGGCTAGCCGAGCGCTGACTGTATTCCTCTAATGTGGTATTCAAGTGCCCCAGATAGCAACGTACGTACCCGCTCCACCCAAAGAGGTCGTCGGAAAAAACACCCTCTTTTTCGCCCTCTCCGGCAGCGTTCATAAATACTCCTTGGCAGATGACATTGCCGCCATTTGAAGCGTGCACGGGTTATCTGACAACTGGCAAAAATGCCAGGCAAGGCCGATTGTGCGGTAAGAAATTTACCCAAGCAGCCATCAGGCGTATGATCCTCCCCCGTTCTGCTGACACCGAGGATCCCGGCATGGCCGATCATCACCTGGACTACCACCTGCGGTTGCTCCACCACCTTCGCACCATCCTGGCAGCAGTCGGTGAAGCCGATCAGGTCCCGGAAGAAAGTCACGTCCTGTTTCTCGAGCGTTTCGACGAACTGCTGACCGTGCTGCCGCAGGCCCCCTTGGAAAGCCAGTACCTGGGACAAGACTTGATCTGCCAGGTGATGCAGCGCTATCCACAAATCGCCCACTTGGTGCCGCGCGACCTGTTGTGGTTCTTTGCGGGCGACTGCCTGCATTTCATGCCCGACGAAGAACTCGACCGCTACCAACAACTGGATGAGCAGCGCCACGCCGCGCACGAAAACGGTGAAGACTTCGACTGGCACCTGCAAAAACACCGTCTCGATCTTTTAGCCACAGCGGCGCAAACGCCGCAATGACAGACGCCACGTAGAAAAAACCCAGGCCGGGTCGAGCATTGAACCTACATAAATGGCCTGCCCGTTTGCCTATGATCGTTGGCGCTCAGGCGTTTGTTCCTTACCAGGAGCAATTGCCCGGGTGCTGCGTTGTACGACGCAGTCAACTTTCTCGGCAATATGGATAGTTCGATGAAAAGCAAATTCCTTGCAGTAGCGCTCACCTGTGTCACGGGTACGGCATTCGCCGCGCCAGAGATCGGCGTGGTGAATTTCAACGGCAGCGTTTACGCGGGCGGGCCCTGCCCGATCGAAGTGGTGAATCCGGGCGGCGGAATTGGTACACCCGTGCAGTTGGGGCACTTTCCAAGCACCTATTTCGACGCCGTAGGCGCGACGTCCAAAAAGATGGAGTTCACCCTCAAAGTCACCCCTACACCGGGCGTTTGCGTCATCGCCCCAGGTACGGAGGTTAGCGTAGCCTTCGATTCCAGAGGGGGTGCCACAGGGCCCAAGAGCGACTTGTACAAGTTGTCATCGGGCGGAACCCCGGATCTGGGAATCGCGATTTTCGATGCCGACGATAAAAAGTTAGCGCCCCTGGATGATTCGCGAAAGTATCCGCTTTTTGAAAGCACCCCTACCCACATGGCCTTCTATGCGCAATACGAGGCCATCAAGGTTCCTGTGACTGAGGGCGCTGCCCAGGCAGATGTAGGCTTCACTGTCGCACTGCCTTGATCTCAGTTCCGGGTGCTCCAACACCCGGATCCTACACTTTTGAAACGTGGACTTTCCATGCCCTCCCTCTATCAAAAACGCTGGCTATGGGGAAGCGCCCTGTTCGCCCTTGTCGGCCTACCTTGCACTGCACAGGCAGCACTGATCACCAATCAGACCCGGATCATTCATGGGAGCGATAAAGCGAGCAGCTCGATCAACGTCGCGAACCCCAGTACCCGCACGTACGCAGCACAAGCCTGGGTCAATACAGAAGCTGACGACATCACGACGCCGACACCGTTGCTGGCATCGCCCTCCCTTTTTCGCCTGGCGCCGAATGAAGAGCAGATCGTAAAAATCAATCGGCTGCCCAACGACCTGCCGCAAGACCGCGAGTCCCTTTTTTTCCTCAACGTCCAGGAAATACCCCAGGTCGAAGAAGACATGCAGGACAACGCGCTTACCATCGCCCTGCGCACACGCTTGAAAGTTTTCTATCGCCCCAGCCAGCTCAAGGGCCAACCGCAAGATCACCTCAAGCAGCTCGATTGGTCCCTGCAAAAAGAGGGTGGGCAGTCTTATCTGATGGTGAACAACCCGTCGCCTTACCACTTCACATTCGGCCGGGTGGAGATCGATGTGAACGGCAAAAAAAATCGAGTGGAAACCAAAGCCATGGCGATGCCTATGAACCAGCAGCGTTACAAGCTGGAGTTCCCCGTGCCGCCCGCGACGTCGACACTGACCTTTACAACCATCAACGACTATGGCGGCAGCACCACCGCGATAACAGTGCCACTGCACGGTCACGTTGAACCTTGATCCGGTAGAGGGTTATCTCATCACCAGTTCCAGGCGTTCGAAATTGTGTTCAGACGGCCATGTTTGTCCGGCATCGAAGCTGACCGTGACCTCAATGAAAAACAGTTGCCCGACGGGAAGCTCATCCAGAAAAGTCAGGGGTACTGTGACGTTTCCCGCCTTGCCGATACCATCCTTGACCTCAGCGGAAGTTACCGCATGATTGTCAAGGAGTTGGTGTCGCTTACCTCCTGCACCGATGACTACGATATTGACTCGCTGATCGACCCCGATCAGCTTCCACTTATCCAGTGTCAAAGGGGGGTCGAACGTGTAGCGGGCCCTGTCGAAGGTGCCACCGCTCAGCCCGGCAAGCCTGGGGATGGGCAAGCTGGTCATGGGTATCGGGATGACCTTGAGCCTGCGTGTTTCCGAACACTGAAGCTGACCGCGCACCTCGACGTCATAATAGACGGACACGACCTTGCCGCTCATCGCAGCCACATTGCGAGCTGGGATGGTGAATGTGCGCAAGCCCGCCTGGCCATTGAACCGGTTACTGCGGAAAAGCTCCGGATCTCCCCATTGCAAGCCGAATGCCTCACCAGCACGAATGTCGGCGTCCTGGGGAATCTTCACCGTGATGGACGCCCCGACCTCCACGAGATCCAAAGAGACATCCCGCCCGGAGCCTGTGGCCGCAGGAATTTCAGGCAGGGGCAAAGCGCGTGGCGCCGGCTGCGCCGCGATGGTCAATGTCTGGGGTAAAGCGTCGCTGCTGAGATTACCCGCCCTGTCGCGGATGGCATAGAACACGTAACGCGGCCCGTCCCCCCGCTCACGAATGAGGCTGCCAGGGATGTCGATGATCAAAGGCTTGCCAAGATCTTCCTGGCTCAGCGTTCGTTCCCCCGCCAGCAATGGCGAAAAGGGCTCGATATTCCAGTAATAGACAATGGTGTCACCGGGTGCTGGCACATCGTAATCGGGCACCTGCGCATGGAGCACATCGCCGTGATCCTCCAGGTAATCGGCGTTCACCTCACTTCCGACCAGCTCCGGAAACACCAATTGGCCTCTGTTCGCCCCCAACACCGGTGGCTGCCTGTCGAGAGTGAGCACCAGCCTTTCAGAATCGGCGACCGAGCCGTTGTAAAGTTCCACAGTGTAGTTCACGATCGCTGACCCGTGATTGAGGAACGCCACCGGCACCTCGATATACAGGTCATCTGCTGGCACGCGTGCAGTCCAGCGTTTCCATCCCGCCTCCACGCCGTTCCAGTACAGTCTCAGCGTTTCAGGTCGCTCAGGGCTGGGCCTTGAAGAAAGCCACATCGGTACCTCAATGCGCAGTGGAGCGGACAAAACGCTCACCGGCAGCAAGTTCGGGTCCGCGCCAGGAATGTCTTCAAGTGCATCTGGGGCGCTGGCGGGCGGCAATGGCCTCGCCTGTTGCTCCGGCAGTTCATTGCTGACCATTCTGTGCTCCCTTTGACGTAGCGGCAAAAAGAAAAAGGGGCGGGGATTACCCCGCCCCTCTGCTACCAACTGAAACGCAATCCCACGTTGGCGCCCCAAGGTTGCTCGACGCGCCCACCGCTGGCGTAGTCGAAATCGGCATGCAGTTGCAGGCGGTCGTTAAATGACACTGCGACACCCGTACCGATCTCCTCCCGAGAACCCGACACATCGTTGTTGAAACGGTTGGCGTTGACCTTAACTTCGTTGTCGTCCACGAACTCATGCGCATACGCCAGCCGTACATAAGGCTGCACATGACGCCCCTCACCTAACGTAAAGGTCTTGCCCAGGGTGACCCCGGCCTTGCCCAACAGCGAACGGGTATCGTCGCCATTGGCCCGCATGCCGTTATCCAATCGATAATCCTTGCCCTGTATGGTCGCAGCCGACCACTGCGTGTAAGGTTCGATGAAATAACCCTGAGCCAATGCGAGGTGGCGACCGAACTCGATCGAAACGCCTGCGCCAAGGTTGTCATAGCGGCCCTTGGTACGCGCACCGTCACTGAGCGTGACTTTCGAGTCGTTGGCAAAGCGGTTGGCTTTCACCACACCGTCGAAGTAGTAGCCGCTTTGAGCATCAAGCCACGTGGTGTAGAGCCCGAGGTAGTAGCTTTTGACCTGAGCGGAGGCACCACGGGACATGTTCAGGTCCGATGTGCTGTGGCCCGCCATGACGCCGATCAGCCATTGGCCATCGCCCGCCGACAGCGGCGCATCGGCCCCCAGCGAGAAGCCCTGCTGGGTCTGCGTATAAGCGCTGCCGGCGGCACCATCGACGTTGTACTTGTTGCCATAGGCACGCCCCCACGCCCCCGCCTTGCTCTCGTTCAAACGCAACTCACCCATCCGGCTGCGCAAGCTGGTGAGTTCGCCATACCAGACGGTCGGCGCGGTATTGAACAGTGCCAGTACCGATTCCGTGCCAGGGCTGATGAGCTTGCTCGCCCCATCCAGAAACCAGTCGTTGCCACGCTGCACCAGTTCGTAGGAGAAGGTCCCGACATCGACCGGCCCATTGAGCAATGCAAAGGAGGCATCACCCGCTGCCGTATGGATCAGGTGCACATCGTTCTCGGTGACAGGGTCCGCGCCGCTACTGCCCACCAACAGGGTGTGGTTGCCCGTCGCGGTACCCACGTCCAGGAAATCGGTCTGCCCCGTGCTGAAATCGGCGTCCATGATGAAGGTGCCATTACCGGACAGCGAGCCTAGCGACAAGCGCTGATACTGGTCGGCCTCACCGAAGCGAACAGCGCCACCGCTCAGGGTCAGCGCCCCGACCTGACTGTCCTCGACCATGGTCCAACGGGCCTGGTTGGCCAGCGTCAGACCCGCGACGTTTTCCAGGCGACCGGTAAGGCTGGCCTGGTTGTCCAGGGCAAGGTTCGCCGTGGAGCCGGTCTGCACGCGTACATCGCCAACCAACTGAGCGCCATCGACCTGCAAGGTGGCATCAGAGTTGGCAACCACGTCGAGCAACACCCCATTGCTGCCCTCCAGCGTCGTACCGGGGCCGACAAGGATGCTCGCCTTGGCGGGGTCGAGCAGCTCTTCCCCGACCACGATCGCCGAACCATTCAATCCCTGAACGCGAGTATTGACCAACCGCACCTGGGCCGCCTCGTCGAAATCGGCATCGCCCTGGATGCTCAAGCCGGCGTTGGCGCCCGTCAGCGTACTGCCCTGGGCGCTCAATACACCATTACCAAACAACTCCACCGCGGCAAACTCACCGTTGCTCACCACTGTGCTATTGACCAAGTTCAGCGTCGATGCCCCTGAAACCAGAGCACCGCCCTGCCCGCCCTCGATACGGCTGTCGCTGACGGTGGCGGTCGAGCCTGCAGTGCCAACGCGCTGCAAACGCAACCCCAGGCGATCGCTGATGATACGCGTGTCATTGCCAATGGCCGCCTGCGCGCCCGCCCTGAGCATGATGGCATCGGCGCCCGAAGCGTTCACCGTGGTGCCTTGCAGGTTCAATCGCGCGTTATCGCGCGCATCGATACGCTCGACGCTAGCGCCCGTCGCGTTCAACGTCGCGCCGGGATTGAGCACGTAGCGGTCCAGCGCAGTGGTTTCGTCGATGGTGAGGGACTCATCCACCACGGTCACAGCACCCGCCGGACCGGCGACCAGCAAAAATGCCGAGGTCCGGAGGATGGCGCGAGCCAGCGGCGCAAGGGTGAAAGTGCGTAAAATCGCCATTAGGCTAATTACCTCAGGTTATAGAAAGGGATCGGCCACCCGGGCCTTTTGCCCACAAGCGTACGATCCACTCTCCTAAATTCCTGTAGGAAAAGTCAGATCTATTGATGCAACCCGATAAAAGTCAGGGCGAAGGCAGCGCACAGCTCCCACCCGCATCATGCATGGAGACATAGACCTCTTCTTCTTTCGACGACCCTGGCTTGCCGTGCAGCGTGAACTCAAACCGCACATAACCATAGCCATCCCGGTCATCCTCATCAGCCTCATAAATCGGCAGTACATAATCCACATAAGGGATGCGCCAGATGAACCCCTTCAGCGTGTCCGCATCCAGCGTCACCTCTTCCTCATGCCCAGCCTCCGGAATTGGCGTTTTGTCAAATGCGGTGGTCGCTCGCCAGATCATCTTGATCGTGTCACCCGCAGCCAGCCCCCATTGCGAAAGCTCTGCGACGACCACGCGGATGGCAGGATCATCCGCATGCGGTGGATCACTCCAGATCGCTTCGCAACGCAACATGCCGTTACTCGCTATGCCGTCGAATTGCGGAGCATCAGGCACGACGACGACAGCGTCCACCACCACAGACGTTTCCTCAGGTCGCGCAGCATTGGGGTTCGACCCACGCCTGATTTCATAATGCATGGGCACGGTTCTGTTACCGGTTGAGAGAATGTACGCCCATGGAATACTCAGCGAGATTTCCGTACCGACTTCAGCAGCGGTGAGCGGATGGTCGGCCTCGGCAACATGCACGCCATCCCAATACAGCGAAACCACATCCTTGTCATCGAACGCCGCATCGATCTCGATCAGCACGTCAGCAGGTTGGCCTGCATCGGTGTCGATCAGCTCGTTCTCTTTCTTGGAATTTCGACCGAACACCTTGGCGGGAAGCATGACTGGATTGATCGGCTCCGGCCAGTCGGGGTTGCCAGGGCCAAATCGCTCCAGATTGACCTTCACATCGATAGTGGGGTTGGGCTTGGTCAGCAGGACGGTACCGCGGCGTACTTCGTATGCCACTTTGGCGACCTTTTCACCTTGAGCGGAGGGTCCACCGTATTCCGTCAGGATATCAAGCGCGCTGACACTGAATTGCAACGGAAAGGTGTCCGATCCAATGGCACGCCACTCACTGGTAGCACTGCCCCACAGTACACGCACCTCGTCAGAGGGCTTGTGATTGTCGAACCGCAGAACGTCCACGACAACACCCAACGCGACGTCAGCCTGATCGATCAGTCCATCCGCCGCCAAGTCCACTACCGGCAAGGCAAATGCGGTTGGGAAAGCGCCCAGTGCAACACCGACCTGAACGGGCTCGGACACGTGGGAGAAGTTGCCGGCCTTGTCGATGAGCACGTAGAAAACCGATATGCCACCATCACCCGTCGCCTCGATATGGGCCTGCGGTATATCGAGGGTCTGGGCTGCTGCCGAAGTAAGGACCGCCGTGGCGGCGGGAGGCGTTTTAAGAGGGTCTTCCGGAACCTTGGCCAGCCAAAAGACACGAACCGTGTCCTTTTCCGCCCAGTTAGGGTTGGCCGGAATAGTCACCTTGACTTTGTCTTTGTTGGCCTCGAGCACATCGGTAATGGCGGGAGGCGCAGGAGGCACATCTCCGTAATAAGGATCCATGCGGTCGAAGATCAATGCCAGCGGCTCGGAAACCTTGACCGATCCATTGAAGGCTATTACTTCGTAGACAAAAGCATGCCTGCCCTCCGCCATGGCGTCCAGCAGCAGTTTTTCAATCTTTGCCGGAATGGGAAAGTCAGCCTCATCCGCCCGAGAGTACTCACCGCTGAACAGTTCGTCCTCCGACCCCTCGACATGAAGAACGACGGTGTCCTTGCGTCCGCTCAATGCCCATTTCGGAATGGACAATACAAAATCATCCCCGCCTTCTTTCAATACAGCGCGCCACACCGTGTTATCTGCCGGGTCTGCCAACAGCGCGGGATCGATGGAGGGCGCAACAAGGTTATCATCCAACGAAACTTTTGCTCGTGCTTTACGCGCCATGGCGCGCGCCTGTTGCGGAGTCAATAATGGCTTGAGCATATCTACACCTTCCCAAAAATAGAACGTGAAATTAACTAAGTTAGCCACCCACCAGTCATGCCCATTTCGTCATCACTGCGGCACAAGCACAACTGGCATTTCTATCAGGTTGACGTTGCGACAAACCGTGCTACTTGAAGGCTTCTCCGGAGTCACTGCCTTGACTGACCAATCGACCCAACGGATCGTACCCGTACGCGGACAGCTGCCCCTGCGCTGGATCCGCCACATTGCACAATTGGCCTAGCGCGTTATATTCAAGTACACGCCCGGCTTCATCCTGGGTCATATTGCCGTCGGCGTCGTAGGACAACGTAATGTGTTGAGGATAATCCGGGTGCGTATTCTCGATACTGCTCAATTGTGCCGGATCGGTGTTATCGAACCGGTACGTGGCCATGTTGTTGCCTCCAGGGAAGACCGTTTGTACATGGGTAATATTATCGAGCGCATCGAGGCGGAACAGCTGCCGCTGAATAACTTTTCCGTAGGGATCTACAGGTGCATAGGCAGCGTCTGGTGCAGTGCAGGTATAACGGGTCAGCCGCCCGCGACCGTCGTAGTCATAGACTTCATGGCGCAGCAGGGTGTCTTCTGATTTCAGGTACTTGTCCGACAGCGCGTCGGTGACATGGTAATCCTGAGTGAGCGTCTGCGGTGCTCCATTGATATCGAAATGGCGACGGCACTCCCTACCGAATTCATCGTAGTCCAGTGTGGTGGTGAGGTATTGATCGTCCTCCGACGTGTGGGTACGGCTTAAACGGCCGAGGGCATCGTAGTCAAATTCCGCCGTGAGCGTTCCTAACCCGGTCTTTTCGAGGCGACCGGCATTGTCATAGTGATAGGCCTGGACATCGCCGTTGACGTCCGTGTAAGACAGCGCCCGGCCCATCAGACTGGTGGCGTGGTACATGGTGTAGGCCTGGCCGTCTTGCACCCGCGTCTCCACCTTCATTTCGCCAGTGCTGAAATACCCACGCTCGAGCTGCAGCCCTTGCTCCTCACACCTGAGCAAGCGGGCATTGTCGCTGTCGAAGACATAAGTAGCCTGCGCTTGCGAGCCGCGTATATGGCGTACTCTCGGCTCGTCGGTCAATTGAAGCGAGTATTCGTAATCGATGTATTGCCCGGACGGCGTCAGCGTTGACATGGGCTGACGCTGGCCCGGCGCGTAGAAGTGCAAACGTCGGCGACCACCGGTGATGGATTCGACCAGCCTGTCGAGGCCATCGTACAGTTGTTCTCCCAGGACAATGCCAGCGGCGCTGATCAAGCTAGGCAAGTCATCCGTGCTGTGCGCGGCATAGTCGCGGTGCACCACCACGTTGTCCGCCAACGTCTCATCCACCAGCCGGTCGAAGGCGTCATACGCGTAGCGTTTGGTCTCCTTCCTGGCATCGACCTCACGGACCTTGCGTTTGAGGCCGTCATAGAACGTCTGCTCGACACTGTACGAGCTACCTTCACGTGTGAAACGCTCGACTCTCACCGGCAGTTCGAAGCGGTTCAGCCAGGTCTGAATCACGGCGCTCTTGTGACTGCCATCGGTGGACTGGCTCCAGGCCGTCTGTATCGGCCCTGACGATTCAGCCGTGCCGATCGGGTCAGTCTGCTCGTAATGGCTGACGCCATCCGGGCCTGTCTCGCAACAGGCCTTTCCCCAGTTGTCGAATTTATAGCGAGTGACCAGTTCAAGCACGCGGCGTCGCTCGGGCTCATCGTAATCGAGCCAATCGTATTCGGTCTGCGCGATCTGATTGCCCAGGCAGTCATAGGCCGCGCTCAGCACCGGACGATAGTTCTGAGCCGCTGCCGTCGAGGCATTATCGGCGTCCTGACGTTCCCGGCTGACCTCGCGATTCAGGCCATCGACCCAGCTACGTGTAGCCACATTCTTGACATCGATCAGGGTCTGCCCTGCCCTGCCACCCGCTTGTGACACCAGGGTATAAGCGTAACGACGTGACGAGGTAAATTGAGGGTCGTTCGGGGCGACCGTTTCCTTGGTCACTCGCCGTAGGGCGTCGTACTCGTAAGCGATCTCGACGTCATTATCATCCCGGTCAAGCAACGGCTGGCCGATCAGTACCGATTCACGCCGGGTCAAGGTTTTGCAAGCATCCCGCACGCTGCCATCCGGCAGGGTCGTACCATGGTCGAATCCAGTGATGGTCTGAATCGTCTGCAGCACGTGGTGTCCGACCTTGGGATCTTTTTCGTACTGATGGCAGACCGTGGTTTCCAGCCCGCCGACACTGTGAACCCGGGTTTCGAGGCGTCCATGCAGCAGCGCGACATCAGGTTGGTCCAGATACCGGTAGTGGATGACCTGCAGTGTATCTCGTTGCTGGCCAGTGATCTGCGCTTGCTCCTCCTTAACCATCAGCAACCCTGGCGGTGCACTGCTGCTGGCGACCACACTCAGTGCCTGATAACGATAGTGCGTGCTCAAGGTCTGCGCGCCCGGCAGCGCCTCGCCAAGCGGATGTGCGGTGTCGGTACGCAAATGCCGCGAGAACCCGTAAGGGTCGGGTGGGCAGTTCCAGGGCGTGGGCGCACCCGGCTCGTCGCTCGGCTCGCCGGCGGCCGGGTACCAGGTGCGCACCTTGAACAGCGTGGTGGCCAGGGTACTGGCTTCGTCGATGCGCTGATTGGCGTCGTACTTAGGCGCCGCGGGCTCGGATTCGAGGACCGAGTTGCCGTGTTCGTCGAAGCGCGTGAGGACCACCTCTTCGCGCAGCTTGGTCGGGTCATCGCGCAGCTTCCAGCGTTTGGTCACCGCATAGGGCAACTGGAAGTAGGCAGGCTGTTCGTCGAAGGCCTTGCCGGGTTGTTCGTGGTAGCGAGTTTCGGTTTCCTGGATGTGGCCGGCCTGATCGATGACATGCAACGTCATCAGGTGGAAGCGGTTGAAGGTGCTGGTCATGGTGCGCACGACCGGCGCCTTGTCGTCGTTGCCCTCATCGTCATCGACCTGCAGGTACTCGACCACGGTGCCGTAGGTGAAGGCGCTGTCGGTGGACTTGTAGAGGTTGTCCTCACCATTGTCGGCCCAGGTGATGCCGCTGCCATAGCCCAGGAAGTTATTGCTGGTGTACTTGTAACGGGTGACCATGCGCGGCTGCCCTGCGCCGGGGTCGATGACATGCCGGGTGACGCGTGGCAGGGCCGGGTGGGCATCGCCGGGGTAGCGGTGGCCCGCATCGAGGTATTCGATACGCTCGACGGCGCCGGTGGGGGTGCTCACCTTGCTCAGGCAGGACAGCCCACGCACTTCGGTGTACTCCAGGCGCCAGCTGGCCTTTTCGTCGGTGGGCAACTCGATGGCGTAGGGGCGCCGCCGGGCCGGGCTACCGCGGCTGTCGAGGAGCATCCGGTAGCTGGCCAACGGTGTACCGCCAGGGCCGGCGCCGGGGTGCAGGTCGAGGCGGACCTCACCGCTGGCGTAGCTCAGTTTGAGCAGCACCAGGCCGGTGTCGTCGGTGAGGGTTTCCAGCCGGGTGGTGCCGGCAAGGTAGCCGAGGGTGACGGCATGGCCGGTGGCCGCTTCGACGCGCACTGGCAGCGCGACCCGTTGGTCGCTGGGGCCTTGGCTGTGCAGGTGCTCGACCAGGCCGGACTTGTGCACGATGCGAAAGCGCTCGGCGCTGTCGGTGTGGAAGTGGAAGGTATCGAGCTTGCGTTCGCGAATGGCGGGCTGCCCACCGTCGCCGGTGACCTTGAAGGTTTCGCCGGTGTGCAGGCTGAGCATGCGGTTGGCGGGGGTGTACTGGCTCAGCACCAGGGTCCAGCCGACGCCAAAGCCGCTGTCCAGGTCGCTGAGCGGGTTGAACGACAGGCGCAGGGGCAAGGCCGGGCCGCTGAGGTCGTTGCCGAGCAGTTCGGGCAACTGGATGGCCAGGGTGTACTGGCCGGTGCGCGGATCGACGCTGTTTTCCAGGAAGCTGAGGAAGTTGAAGGCGTTCGAGTGGATGATGGTTTCTGTGGTCATGGGAACTCCATGCTGCACCGTAATAAAGTGAATCAGGCTCGCTCGAAACAGCAGCGCCCACTTCGACCCGAAGTCCGGGCGCCCTACGAGCAAGCATCAATAAGGTTGGACCTGATGTGCATCACTGCCGGGGGCAATACCGCCATCGAAAGCATCAGACCTCCCAGCAATCTCTGACTGAATGAATGGGATGGCTGGCGTGTTCGAGGGCGGCTACGCAGTAATTGGCGGCTCTGCCGCTTTCAATGGCAGAGCCAGACGCTACTCAATCTTCAAGTCACCAGGTAGACAGCACTAGGGTGTTTCGATTATCCGGCACTGTGGGTGCCGGAAATGCGATCTGAACGCGGTGCAGATTCCCGTCCTCATCGCGCAGAGAGAAACGAAGTGCTGAGTCCAGATGCTTGCGATACGCCTGCTCCTCTCCCCCATCGCCCATACTGTCGTGCCAGTACGGCAGGTCGTGCACGCGGTTGAGGCTAATCATCAGGGTTCCCGGCGCGGGTACCTGACCTGGTTCGAACACGCTCCTGAGTTTGCTGAAGCTGACGTCCTTTTCCTCGACCATGGTCTGCAGCCAACTGCTCAGGGTGACGTTTTCCGGCGCCGGCGTGTCAGCGTAAGGTTTAGGGTTGAAAGCAACCCCCAGATAACTGGCATAGGTTTCTGCAAATTGCTCACTTTCCCAACGTACCGCCGAAATCTGGCCCTCGATCCGACACGTCGCGAATAGCGCTGGCAGCACACCCTGGCGCTTGTATTCCAAGGTCCAGTAATCAGTCGACTCCTTACGGTAACTGAATTCGTCATCCCCTATGGTCTCACCCAAGCCATTCCATACACGCTTGCGTGCGAAGGTGTAGTCGGTCAGGGCTATGGTCGGCGGGGCCTTACTGCTGATCCTCACTTTGCCTTCCTTGTCACGCGAGTCGAATTCGCCCCCCCCGTCCTTGGTAAATTTGGCGTAGAGTTCCACAGCCGCACTCGGTTTAGCACTTTGCAGGTACAATACCCGCCTGACGGTGGCCTTCTCGCCCTGTACATGCTCCCCCGGTTGTTGTCCGTCTTGAGTGCGGAAGCGATTCGCAAGATTATTGATCGCCCAAGGCAAACCACTGTCGGGGTCCATGCCCTCTTGGCCGGGATCGATGAACGGTACTTCGGCATTACTGACATTATCGTAGAGCTTCAACGTCGACAGCTCTGTTGGCGTCAGCGGTATCTCAAGCTTCTCATCACCGACTTCTGCCGTTTCAATGGTGATGAGTACCTGAATCTGTTGATGACCGTTCGCATAACATTCAGCGCTGCCGCGTACGGTCATCTCGAACTTGTTCAACGCGCGCCAGGTAGGCGGGGTTACGTTTTCTTGCAACAGTTCGACAATCGCGTAACCACTCGAACGACTATTGATGTCGGCCATGATCACGCTCACGACCCCTTCCGCTTGTTCAGGAGGCGTGAACAAGCCTTCTTCGTCGATGAACCCTTCACCAAAGTAACTCCATGTCACGTCTTTCTGATCCTTACCCTCGACCTTGAACTGAATGGGCACACCCGCATCGGCGGAGGGTACATAGGCGGGGCTGACTGTCAGGTCTGCCGGGTAGGCGATGATCACAACCGTAGCCTCTGCGTAGGCGCGAGTGCTGGTGTCGGTGACACGTATCGTCTGCAGCTTGATTTCCGGAACGGAGTCTTCTGGAGCGGTGGGTGTGAATTGCGCCAAGGTCCCGTTGATGACATCCAAGGTTCCCAGCGCTTCACCCTGCAGCGACCACTCTACGCTGCCGCCGCTGGTTTGCGCGACGAGGTCCACAGGGTCCATTCCCTTGCTCCAGGCCGCGACTCGGGGCGCAATGGCGAGTGGCTGGGCCACCTCGACCACCACGGCAACACGCGACTGATCCATGCCTGCGGCCTGAAAACGGTTTGAAACGACGACAACCTGTTCTTTTTGCCTGAATCGTTTGGCGGGTAGCGCTGTGTAGGTACCCTTGTCAGTGATGGTCCCGGTGGCGCCGCTGAGGTTCAAGCCAGCCGCCGCCCAGGCAGATGCCGCGCTGGATACGGCTGTTGCATTCTGCTTCAAGGTGAAGCTGCGCGACTCACCTGCCACCACTTCCGTACGCAAGGGTTCGACGGTGAACGTACGCTCTGAGGTCTGGACATTACCGAAGATCACGTGATCGAAAGGGTCGTGCGACTCATCGAGGCTGAGTCGATGTGCATTGGGCAGCTGCACTCGCCTTACGATCGGAACCGAGCCTGCCTCGGTCAATGAGTCGCTTCGCGCGAAACGTGTCAGGTGTTTGGCGAGCAACAGCGTCGCATTGTACTCACGGACACCCTGCGTACTGACGTCATCGGGGATGAGATAGGGGAAGCCACTGCCGCTTGCGGGCAAGCTACCCGGTGCAGAGTTGGCTCGTAGTTGACAGAACAGCACAACAGCCCCCTCACCTGCTTGTGCAGCATTGGGGTGAGGCTGGGTCAACACATTGAAACGCTGGATACCCAGAGGCTCATAGTCATTGAAATCGAGCGCCGCGATGACGAACGCTTTGCGATAGGCCGGGTGATCTTTGATACGCTTGCCCAGCACTTCGCCAATGACAATGGGTGCTTCCAGCGTCTTGCCAAGGTTGCACCTGAAGCCAGAAGCAGAGGACAAGTCCAGCAGCAGCTTGCCATGATCCTCCGCGGACCCGGTACGCACCCCAAGGTCAACCTTCATCGTCAGTTGGTAGCCCATGCCCTCCCGCAGGTTCATGCTGTGCCGAAGTTGCGGTGGGCGACCTGGCAAATGAACCCAAGTGGTGTAAGTACCTGTCAGGATATTCATCGACAGCGTTAGCTTGCTGTCGCTCAAGGCAGCGTCCGCGAATGACACCTGTGGTACACCCAGCACCATGTTGGACAATGTGACCCGCTCTTCATGGGTGTCATCGGTGCTGAAACTGGCCTCAAACGGCAAGAGAAAACTCAGGTCGTTGAACGATGCGAGGTACTGCTGTTCGAGCATACGGTTGATCTGCGAGCGATCCATAGCAATGATCGCACCCCAGTCGTGCATGACGTCACCCTTGGACAAACGGTCCAGTAGCTGGGCTTTGCTGTTGTTGATCATGATTGCACCTCACCCTGTGTGGAAACCAAAACCTCAGAGGCCTGGGTGACTTTCGGCTGGAAGAATGGGAACGGCAGGATGGCGTAGGTCCAGTACCAGCCGCGGTCATTCTCCTCGATCGCCGCCACTACGGCATACGGCGCACCGCCTGAAGCAGGAGGGGTATACAGCCCGTCCTCGAACGTGCCATCGCCTGTCACCAGGAACCATTGGTTGTCATCCGGGTCGACAAGTCGCTCGCCCTTCTTGTCTCTGGTCCAGTGGGTCAGCTGGATGGCTGTGCCTTTTTCCTCGTAGGTGAACCAGTTGGTCTCAGGCTCCAGAGGCACTAACACATCAATGACTTGGTCCTCTAGGCCGGGTGCGCTTAGCAGAATCTGCTCATGGCCCAGTACCTGAGCCAAATCCTCCGAGGCTGTCCAGAAGCCCGATGCACGGTGCTCGAGCCAGGCGTCGCTGATTTGCGCCACCTCGAGCCCGCGCTGCTCGTCAAAGATTCGAATGGACGCGCTGCTGGCCGGAGGCGAGACGTAAACTTTACAGGTCAGGTCAGGATCGGTTGAATAAAAGTCCTTCAGTTCACCCTTGGCACCCTCCGACAGCTTCCACGTGAGTACCTGCCCGCCGAGCGCAGCCGCCGTGATCTTATAGTCGACCTTCCCTGTCGATACGGCCATGACCAACGGGTCAATACCAATCTGCCGGGTAACGAGATGAATCAGGGCCTGACTGCTGTTGCCGGCCTCGGTGCGGGCCGTGACGATGACCCGTTTGTGCTGAATAGAGGCCATTGTCGAGGCACTGGGCGCGGTGTACATGCCGGTTGTCTCATTGATGGAACCGACATCACCTGTCTCGCCGGCCACATTGCTGACCGACCAGGACGGTCGTAGGTTGGCGGGGTCGCACGTGAATGTGAACGTGCTGCCCGCGGAGATGATCTTTTCGATGGGATTGATCTGGAAGCCGGTAACGGACGGCGCCAAGTGGCCGGGAAGTGTCATATCGCCCGGAATATCGGCAGCGGACGGACTAGCGGTTTGCTTACCGCCTTGAAAAAGCAGACCGTTCAAACGAAACGCGTCAATGTTATCACCGACCACCTTGAGCTTTTCGATAACCCCACCAACGACGCCCAACACATAAGCGCGGATGAATTCCTTAATCTCCTCTTGGTGCGGACCCAGTTCGCGATCTCTTATAAGTAGCTCCCAACCTTCACCAATCTCGAACTGCCGCGAGTCATAGACTTTACGGAATTGAAGGTGGCCACCAGTGACATCCAGTTCATATCGAAGGTGAACCGACCAGAATGGGCGAATTGGCACACCAAGTATATTTCCTGACTTACCTTCCACTGAAATCCAGGTATCTGTTATACCCGACCACCAACCGGTAATGGCGTGATGTGCATCACCGTCGAGTTTTTTACGATAGACCTCGAAACTCGTCTGTTTATCTGACGCGTCACTGACGAACCTCAAACCCTGCTCGTGCACTATAATATTGTTTGTATTTTCTGTTTTCCCGCTGAACTCAGGGAGTATGATAAGCCCACTGTTCGCCTCCATCCCTGTGTAATGCGCTCCATTTTCGCCGCCCCGAAAGGTAACCTGCACCGGCTGCGTGGGCTCTTCTGCATTTACCAGGCGGCACCACTGCTTAACGAGCTCTTCGAAAAAATACCTGCCAGACAGCAGAATATTCATACTGAAATCGTCTGGCAGTAAGTAATGCATATCCTCATCTGAAGGCGGCAGCGTTCCCGACTTACCGTTTTTCATCTTGATGAAGGCCAATACGGCTCCATCAGCTGCCTGCTCGGCGGCCTCTTTGACAGTGGCCGCGACCGTGTCGCTTGCCGGGGCTGCGTGCGTGCGAATGAGGAACGTTTCAGGCTGTAGAAAATCGCCGGGATTAACCGCCAACCTATTGAGCTCGAAATGTTGCTTTTCCTCCGGCCATGCTTCGAAAATTTTCTTGAAACGCTCCCCCCCCAAGCGGTTTTCTTCGTCCGTGTCCGCAAACGTTAGGTAAAACTGCGTGCCCTTGGTCATGTCGATCTGTACGGCGCCCGCATCTGTGACGCTGCCTGCCGACTTCTCCAGTTCGATACGCACATGCAAGGTGGCGCCATTGAGCGCATCCGCCATCTTCAAGCGGGTGATTTTAGGGTGGGAATCGCCCAGGGCTTTACTGACACTCAGTTGTCGACCACCGACGATGCGCATTGACAAGTCAGCACGCGAACTGCTAATCGAGGCATGTTCGAACGACAACCTCGGCTTATCAAGTACATAATCGTATGTGATTTCCCAGCGTTGCCCCGGCGTAATTTCGGTGGTGAATGTCAACGGTTCGAAATAACTGTTTTTCGAAAACCGTTGAATATATTCCTGGATCAACAGGCGGTTCGCCTTGTTGCGGTCGTACGCCAGAATCGCATCCCATCCCAAGGTCCTGGGCGCTTGCGACAAATAGGCAATGAATTGCTCCAGTGATTCTCTGGCCATGATGACACCTCATTCTTTATGCTGTAACAGCTCTGTTCAGGGGTTCAACGTCAGCCGCAACGGTGAAAACGGTACGGTCACGTCGTTGTTATCGACATTCTCGAAATTGACGCTCACCTCAAGGGTGAACGTCTCCCCAAGCTTCTGCTCGCGCAGGGTTGCCAAGGGAATGCTGGCCTCGACACGTCGGCTGTTTGCTTCAGACTCACTCACCGCAGTGGCACGGATGATTTTTACCAACGGGGCGCCCGTTTGCTTCACGCCTTGAAGCACGATGCTCAGTTTTTGCCCGCTGGCCATGAACGGCCATCCTGCCAACTGCAGTGCGGCGCCTTCTCGTTCGGCTTTCCTGAGCGACAACCCCTGCCCCTCGGCTTGCGGGCAACTGATCTGTGGGTAGCTCTGGATAGGAAGGGGCTTGATCCGCAGGTGGTAACGAGAAGACTCCACGTACGTCGAATCCGCCTTCACCAGCCGGTAGAACACGGCAAAGCGCTTGTCACTGGTGTTCTCGGCACGCTCCATGTTGGCGGCAATCGCCGCAGCGGGAACTTTGAAGCGCCAGGGCCAGGCGGGATCGACGGGATCGCGGGTGATGTGAGTACCGGCATTCGGGCGGCCCGCCCAGTGCACCTCCACAACCTCACCCTGCCTCAGGCGCACTTGAGGCACGCTCAAATAGGCCCCCGCCATTACATCCTGCGCGGCCAGCCAGCCTGAGTCGGGTTCAGTGCCCCCCTCGGCAGTGGCCTGCTCGACCCGCACAGGTAGCAGGTCCCTGGATTCGACGATTTCGATCTCGAGCGGCTTCGAGCTCATGCCAAGCCCTTCGCGGGCACATTGATAAGTCAACACCAGGCGCTCTGTGGCCATCAGGTGCTCCGGCGCAAGCCTGAACCAAAGGCGCCCCGTGTGCAGGGAGCTCAAGTCGGTGCGCAGGGCAGCTGCCCCGACCTGCTTGTCGGTGTGCAAAAGCGCCCAGTCCGATGCATGCAGGTCCGAGTACAGGGGCAAACGCACACGCAAACCATCCGGGAAGTCGACAGGGTCCAGCGCACCCCCGCTGTAACCCTCGACCGTTGGTTCTGGCAACAGTGTCGCGGGCATAGCCCCCATCCTGAAACACTGCGTCGGGCCCTGGACCGGTTCCGTGATGCCCGCAACGATGATCTGGTAGGACACCTCGGCATAGCTGTCCGGAAAATCCAGCCAGTCGAATTCAGACTTTGGAACCGTTCGCAGGATGGGCAGGCCGACTGCTGACTCCTCCAGCACAGGCTCCCTGTCGATCCAATCAGTCGGTGGCCCACCACTGAAGCCGCGAAAAAGCAGCTTGACGTCATCCCCAGCCTGCATTGACTGGTACGGCGGAATGACAAATGTCACCCCTGTATTGTCGAGTGACGGTGGGTCGATCCACAGCTCATGGGATTGCAATGCCTGAGCGACGGGCATGTGCTCCATCCGGTGTGGGCGCACACCGACAAAACAGAAGCGCCGAGGTGACGTCCCCAGGTCCGGTGTGGTGACTGTGTAAGAACAAAAGGCGTAACCCTGATCGGCCTCGACCAGGTAGCGATTGAGCAGTCGCACCTCCACCAATTGCTTGGCAGCATCGAAATTGTCTTCGCTGACCTCGACGTACACATTGAGTATGTCCAGTGCCTCACCATCGGGCGAAGCCCCCCACCAACTGAAGGAGAAGGCGTCGTCGAGCTTGATCCCGTCGTAATGAATGCCGATGGTGAGGTCATCGCTGCCAAGCACCGCAAGGTCTATTTCATCGTAGGCATTGAGCAAGCTGATAGTGGGCGCATTCAGTGCAGCGTGCGTATCGCGCTTGACCGTCTTCGTCAGCGGCATGGCGTATCTCTCCGTGAGTGTTCATGCACTCAGTTATAAGACCGCCCAACGCCTGGGCCAACTGGTAAAACTACCAGGTACGGCTCGCCGGCCCGTTTTATCTGCGCCCAGATAAGACTGGTAGTTTTACCAGGTGTCAGAGGGGGAGGTACTCGATAAGCTGATCTCGTCGCGTTTGTTTCCCGGTATAAAAGTTTCCCGGTATGAAACAAGCCTTGTATTCCCTATTTCGCACAGCGCTCACGCTTTTCCCGAGGACATCTTTATGCATTCCAGACACTTATTAATCGGCGTGTTGTGTTCCACCTTTTATGTAAGCGCGGTGCCCCCAGCGATGGCCGCGGCGGAAGACACTGGAACAATCGTCTTTCTAGATCCCGACAGTGCAAAATGTTCGTTGTCGTTCCCTGGTCCGGGTGCAGGGACGACAGTACAGTACAACCTGACAACGGCGGGTGCAGCGGGGCCAGGTAATTGCAAAGACTTTAAAGTCCGCTCAATGCAACTGGTCAATTTCGCGTCTGCAGCGACCATTCTGATGACAGAAAGCCCTTGGTGCAATACGTCAGCAGGCAACAGCGATCACTGGATGAGGTTGAAAACCATCAGAAACCCGACCCACACGCAAGCCTATGAAGTTGAAGATCTTTACACTTACCAAAAAGGGGCCATCATCACCCCGGGGCTTGAAATGGTCGATAACTACCTGAAGTCCGGCGAGTCGGGGCGTGATACCGTCAAATGTATTCAAGTTGCTATTTCGTCTGCGCCGGGCGGCCCAAAGATACCCGGGTCGAACGCCCTTCCTGAGTCTCCTGCATGGTCAGAAGACATGGAAGAGAATTGGTCATACTATGAATGCCCTGTCGGGCAAGCCATGACAGGCCGTCGGCACAAAGGTGATGAAAACGGCAAGACGGCTTATCAATGTGCAACCTTGAAGCAAGAAGGCAAGGCGCTGGAAATCAAGGACTCTCGCTGGCTGGATCCGCTGTGCGAATCTGGCAATGAAAAAGAATGCAAGACTACTGCGTCCGGTGGTTCACCCGTCATACAGGTTGAACAGCCGCCTACCGTGCAAGCAGCCACCGGCATTTGGTTTAACTGCCCAAATAACGAAGTGCTGGACGGCCGCCAACACCAAAGCGATGAAAACGGGGAGACCAAATACCGCTGCGGGAAAGTCTTCAGCGGCACGCGGCAATTGCAGGTGACGCCCGCAACAACATGGCAGGCGAGCCAAAAAGAGAGCACCAGCGAATTCACCTGTGCCCCCGATAGCGTGATGGTGGGCCGCTGGCATGAGGGTGATGAAAACGGCAATACGCGCGTTCGCTGCGCCACGTTGCGTTGATTTGTCACCGCCTGCCATAGGAGCTTATTGTCATCATGAATAACCACTCGAACGCCTTCAACTTCCTCAGCTTCCTGGAAAACAGCGTCGATCCGCGTACCGGCCAGTACACCCTGGCCATCCAGTTGCCCGAACTGCTCGGCAACGACCTCAGCGGCCCGGCCTTGCCCCTGCGCCTGTCGTTCAACCCGCTCAGCGACCTGGACAGCGGCTTCGGTGTCGGCTGGACCCTGGTGCTGAGCCAGTACACCCCCGCCACCCGCATGGTTAGCCTGCACACCGGCGAAACCTTCAAGGTCACCGGCGACGGTGGGCAGCCCACCATCCGCGAACGCAAGCTCGATACCTTCCACTTCCATGCCGACAGCGCCGAGCGCTTTCGCATCGTGCACAAGTCCGGCCTGGTCGAGCACCTGCACAGCCAAGGCCCCAGCGACCAACGGGTCGCGCTGCCAGTGCGCGTCGAGGCGGCCACCGGCCATGCCGTCACCCTCGGCTACCTTGCCGGCACCACCCGGCTGGAAACCCTCACCGACGACACCGGCCTGGTGCTGCTCAAACTGAGCTACGCCAGCGGTGAGGTCCGCCTCGACCTGCACCCCGGCGCCGGCCCTGGCGGTACACCGTTGGCCAGCTACCGGATGCTCCTCGACAGCCGCGGCAGCCCGGCCCGGCGGCGCCCCTACGCCATCGAGTTGCCCACCGACGAAAAGGCCAGCTGGCGCCTGGAGTACACCGAAGTGCGTGGGCTGTCCTGCCTGAGCAAGGTGAGCACCCCCACCGGCGCCGTCGAGCGTATCGAATACCTCGATGCGGGCCACCGCTACCCCGGCGATGCCCACCCGGCCCTGCCACGCGTCACCCGGCATGTCATCGACCCCGGCGCAGGGCAGCCGCGCATGGTCACCCGTTACAAGTACACCAGCAATAACTTCCTGGGCTATGGCAGCGGCATCACCTGGGCCGACAATGGTGAGGACAACCTCTACAAGTCCACCGACAGCGCCTTCACCTACGGCACCGTGGTCGAGTACCTGCAGGTCGATGACGACGAGGGCAACGACGACAAGGCGCCGGTCGTGCGCACCATGACCAGCACCTTCAACCGCTTCCACCTGATGACGTTGCATGTCATCGATCAGGCCGGCCACATCCAGGAAACCGAGACCCGCTACCACGAGCAACCCGGCAAGACCTTCGACGAACAGCCTGCCTACTTCCAGTTGCCCTATGCGGTGACCAAACGCTGGAAGCTGCGCGATGACCCGACCAAGCTGCGCGAAGAGGTGGTTCTCACGCGCTTCGACGAACACGGCAACTCGGTCCTCGAATCCGAGCCTGCAGCGCCTAAGTACGACGCCAATCAGCGCATCGACGAAGCCAGTACCCTGGCCACCACGCAGTTCAAGGTACGCACCTGGTACCCGGCCGCCGGCGAGCCGAGCGACGAGCCGGGTGCGCCCACGCCGTGGAACTGCCCGCCCGACCCTTATGGGTTCTCGCGGCATTTGCGTGGCCTGACGGTTCATCCAGCCACAGCGACAGGGGTCGAGCAAACAGCCAAAACCCTGCGTACTCGTTATCGTTATGCCACGCTGGCCGTTGTGACTAACAGCGCTGCACCGGCTGGGCTACGCGCCACGCAAGAAGAACTCGTCCAGGTGGACGACGACGAGCAGGAAATCTCCCTGCAGGTTGCGACAACCTGCTATTTGCACACGCCGGACAACCCCTTCCTGCACGGGCGTGTCGACAAACAGACCACCACGCTGAAACACGAAGACGACACGCCAGACATCACGACGGAAATTCGCTACTTCCATTCACGCATCAAGGATGCCAACGGCGCGGAAAGCCTCATTCAGACCCGGCAGACATTCAAAGGCCATGACCGGCTGGAGAAGGCGCTGCACAACTCGGTTTCCCGGTACACCGGATACGATATGCGACGTGAGGACCTGAACGGCGTCCACATTCATTACGCATATGATGCGATGGGCCGACTCATCAGCGAAACCGTGGCGCCCGACACCGACGACGAGGCCACGCGTCAGTACCGCTATACCCTGCCTGGCAACCCAGGAGAACGACCCAGCCAGAGCGTTACCGATGTTCAGCAGGTGGTGACCCGCACCTGGTTCGACGGCTATAACCGCACGTTGAGCGAAGAGCGGCAAGTGCAAAGCGACGATGGCAAAACACGGAACTGGCACTGCGTCTATGACTGCCAGTACGACAGCCTTGGCCGCCTGCAATCAGAAACGCGGCACGATGTATTGCAAGATGACGGCACGCGCTCGATGACCACCACATTCGGTTACGACGCTTGGGGCGACACCAGCCATACTACCGGCCCCGATGGCGTGACCCACCGCCGTGAACGCTCGCCGTTCGGCAGCGACGGCGACATCATCCGCACCTGGCAAGAGCGCCCCGCAGAGCCCGAGAAACAGCGGGTGCTGATGATCAGCGAGTTTAACAGGCAGGGTAAACCTGTGCGGGAAACGCGCGAAGACCTCGCTGGCAAGCAGGTCGGCGCGAATGATTACAGTTATGACGGCCTCGGACGCTGCGTGAAGCAGGTACAGACCTTACGCGACCCCTTGAACGAGGCCCGTGCGCTCGATCGCACCCAGCGTTTCGTTTACGACGTCTGGGGCCGAATGGTCGAACGCGAGCGCCCCAACCGGTCAGTGCTCAAGCGCACCTTCGCCGCTCACACCAGCGCCGAGCTCACCACCCATCTGACCCTGCGTGCTAGCGCCACGGCACCTGAACAGACCGTTATCAAGCGCGAGTTCGACGGGCTCGACCGACTGGCGAAGACCACGGTCGGAACCATGGTCGATGTCTACCGCTACCAGGGTGATCAGATCAAGGTTCACCGTCATGAGCGCGGCAGCGGCCGTTCATCGACCTTTGGCTACCGCCTCACGCTCAATGAACAGCCTGTGAGCATCGCGGTCAACGAAGAGTCGGAACCTAGCCTGAAGTACGCCTTCACGCGCAAGGATTCGTCCATCACCAGCGCCGTGAACCCAGCCGGCGAACGCCTCTACGACTACACCGATCAGGGATTACTGCGCCAGGAGCAATGGAAAGCCACCGACACGGCCAATAGCTACAGCATCGACTATCGCCATTCCTTGCAAGGACTGCCGCTGGGTCAAAGCAGCAGTGACGGCGAAAACACCGTTCATGAGTACGATGATCTGGGGCGTCTGAAGAAAACCACCGATGGCAGCCTGGTCGCCGAATTCGACTATGACGAGGATGGTCGGCCAAGCAGGACCCTGACGACGGATGCCCTCAGCGGGCGCAAGGTCACCGCTGAACAGACCTATGACGACCTGGGGCGTTACCTTGAACGCACGGTAGCGCTGGATGATGGCTCCACGCACACCCTGAAACTGACCTGGCGCGACGACGACCAGTTGCACGAGCGGTCACATTACTGTGATGGCGCGCAATTGTTGAAGGAAACCTTCAGCTATGATGATCTCGACCGCCTGACGAAGATCGATTACCAGGGTACCCAGCTGCCACGCAACCGCGCCAACCGTGAAATCGTCATGGAGATGTACCGTTTCAACGACCTGGACCACCTGACCCAGTGTCAGACCCGCTTCGCTGACGGGGCAGCGGACATGGCGGTGTTCACCCCGAAAACCGATGGCAGTTTCCAGTTGCAGTCGGTGACGCATACGCTGCAGCCCGATTACCCGGCCAGCCAAACCTTCCGCTACGACGAAGACGGCAACATGCTCAATGACAGCCGGGGCAACCAGCTCAGCTATGACGAGCGCGGTCGCCTGCAGGAAGTCCGCAGCCCAGACAACAGCGTGTCGTTGGCAACCTACCGCTATGACGGGCACGACCATCTGATCGGCGTGCGTGACCAATCCGGTATCGAAGAACATCGCCGCTACCAGGGCTATCGGCTGAGCCGTACCCAGCGCGAGCAAATCGTGACGCGCTACCTTCATGGCGGTGAACACCCGCTGGGCATGCAGCGCACAGGTGTGAGCGACGAAGTCAGGCTGCTGCTCAGTGACACCAGCGGCAGCGTCATCGGTGAATATGCCGCCGATGGCGTACATTCCGCGCATTACAGTGGCTACGGTGAGCGTCCGGACGCCGATGAACTGCAATGCCCATTCGCGTTCAATGGCGAAATTCGCGAGCCGGGCCTGGACTGCTACATGCTGGGTAAGGGCTACCGGGTGTACGAACCGGAACTCAAGTGTTTCCGCAGCAGGGACTCGCTGGCGCCTGAAGACGCCGGTATCAACCCGTACATGTACGTCCTGGGCAACCCGGTCAACTGGCAAGACCCCACCGGGCATCTCAGCCAGCGAGGAACAGAACTGCGACGCGATCCACGACCGCCTTACACCGGGCAGCCAGAGCCAGAGAAAAAGAAACTCGGGTTCATGGATTTCCTGCTGCCGGTCATCTTCGGCGCCGTTCTCCTCATCGCGACGGCAGCCGCGGTATTCACCGGCGGGCTGAGCCTCGCCATCGCGGCGAAGGCAGCGGTCGGGTTGGCGGGGGTCGGGATGATGATTGGATCTGTGATAGTCGAAGAAGGGCCGGCGAAGGACGCCCTCACCACGATTGGCTTCTTACTCGCGACCGCTGGTATCGGTGCGATGATCCAATCTGCGGCGGCGGGGGTTATAAGCAAAGTTGCGGCCAAGGGCCTGGCTGCTCAAACCAGAAGCAGTGTTGAATACACTAACGTGCTGCCAGTGCAAAGTGGGTTCAATATTCCCAGAGCTAATCTAAAAGTTCCTGCCACGCCACCAAATAGTCCTGCCACTTCGCGTACAGTTCGTGGTAATGCCGCTCAACCACCCGCTAGTCCATCGCCGGATTACTCGCTGAACGATTCGCCTCGCGGCAGCGTGACGCAAGCTCCTTCAACAAGCACTCAGGCGATAAATGTAAAGGCGCCGTTGTCGCCTGTGGGTCCCGGGCCTTCCCCAGACATGATTGCCAATGAGGCCCTCATTAGCAGGGCGAGGTTAAATCACATCCACTTGGAGCAAAAAAACTTCAAATTAACTAAGCAGAACGGCGCTGTAGGAACCCCTGTTCAAAAAACCTGACCTCACCTGACACATTCGAGGGCTTCATCACTGAAGCCCTCGCTTCACAAGCAGATCCGCTATTCGAAATTCCAGCCCGCATCCAGAAATCCCCTACATTCCCGCTCGACTCCCATCTCTATCGTTCGCGCTCAGTTCCGTTACCCCAGAGGCCCTCCCCCTGGTGACGTCCCGTGCTTCGATAGGACTCCGCGATGCTCCTGCGCTCGATACGAAGGTTCACTCCTCCCTGCCCATTTGCCCCGTTACTGGCGTTAGCCGGTGGTAGCCTGCTGCTATCAGCCCCACGTCCCGCGTGCGCGAATCAGCCAGACCTGCATTTCAACTCGAGCTTCATGCGCCAGGCGCCCGATCAACCCACCGACGCGGGCGCTACCGCGCTGCAGGCGCTGGCGGCAGAAGCGCCATTGAGCCCCGGCCACTACCGCGTCGAGGTCAGCGTCAACCATGACTACCTGGGCCAACGCTCGGTGGAACTCGTCAAGTCTGCCGAAGGCAAGGGCTTGCAAGCGTGCCTGAGCGCCGCGCTGCTGCGCGAAGTGGGGTTGCGCGAAGAGGGCCTGGCCATTGCACTGTCGGACGAGCAGTGCATCAACCTGGACAGCCTGGTAGCGGATGCCAGAACCGATTTCGACAGCAGAACACTGCGCCTGATGCTCTCCATCCCACAGATAGCCCTGCGCCGCGACATCGTCGGCAGTGTGCCACCCGAGCAGTGGAGCTCGGGCATTTCGGCCGCCTTCCTGAACTACCAGGCGTCCATGCAAACCCGCAATCAGCGCGGTGCAAGCAGCACCAATCATGACTTGCTGGTTCATAGCGGGCTGAACATCGGCGCGTGGAGGGTTCGCAGTAGCCAGGCGCTGCGCGACACCGGCGACGGCAAAAGCCGCTGGACGCACAGCAACACCTATGCCCAGCGTGACCTGCCGGACAACCGGGGTAATATCACCCTTGGCGAGACGCTCAGCAACGGCGAGGTGTTCCGCAGCCAGCCGTTCAAAGGCGTGCAGTTAGCTTCCGACATGGGCATGCTGCCCGACACCTTCCAAAGCTATGCACCGGTGATCCGCGGCGTGGCGCAAACCCGTGCCAAGCTGGAAATCTTGCAGAACGGCTACCCGGTGTACTCGACCTACGTCGCCGCCGGCCCCTACGCCATCGATGACCTTAGCATCGGCACCGGCAGTGGCGAACTGGAGGTGGTGCTGACCGAAGCCGACGGCCAGGTCAGGCGGTTCATCCAGCCCTATTCCAGCATGGCCAACCTGCTACGCCCAGGCATCTGGCGCTACAGTGCGACATTAGGCCGTTATAACGGCGCCGGTCGCCATGACGACCCTCTGCTTTGGCAAAGCACCCTGGCCCGCGGCGGCGCGTGGAACTCCACGCTCTACGGCGGGTTACAAGGCGGTGACTACTACAAAGCCGGTACGTTGGGCATGAGCAAAGATTTGGGCAGCCTCGGTGCCCTCTCGCTGGATGCTACCCATGCCCGTACCGACCTGGGCCGCTCGTTGGGAGAGGTTCAGGGGCAAAGTTTTTCGGCACGCTACGGCAAGATTTTCCAAACCGGCACCAACCTGCGCTTCGCCGGCTACCGCTATTCGACCGAAGGCTACCGCGACTACGATGAAGCCGTACGCGAGCGGGCTGCCGACAGCCGCTACCTGGGTAACCGGCGCAGCCGCGTTGAGGCCTCGGCACAGCAAAGTATCGGCGCTGGCAGTTCGCTCAGCCTCACAGTGTCCCAGGATGACTACTGGCGCAATAATTTGCGGCGGCGGCAATACCAGCTCCAGTTCAACACCCAATGGCGCAAGGTCAATTACAATTTCTTCGCCTCCCAGGCATTGAGCGCACAGGGTAAGGAAGACCGGCTGATCGGCCTGAGCATCACACTACCGCTGGATTTCGCGCACATGGGGCACGCCTCCTTCGATGTGCAATCGGCGGGTGGCAAACAGCGCCAACGCGCCAGCCTCAACGCCAGCGCACTGGACAACCAGCTGCACTACGCGATTTCCGCCGACCGCGATGCCCGTAATAACAGCAGTGGCGCGCTATCGATGGGTTACCAGAACGCCTACGCCAGTTATGGCGCGGGCTATACCCAGGGCGGCAACTTCCGCTCGCTGTCCGCCAATGTCAGCGGCAGCCTGCTCTTGCATGAAGACGGCCTCACGTTCGGCAACTACCTGGGCGAAACCAATGCATTGGTGCACGTTCCGGACGTCAGCAATGTCGGTACCCGCAACGCCCCGAATGCCACCACCGACAGCCGCGGTTACATGCTGGTACCGCACCTTCGGCCCTACCGCAGGAACGCGCTGCTGCTCGAAACCGACGGCGTTGGGCCCGAAGTGGAAATCGATCAGGGCAGCGCCAATCTGGTGCCGCGTCGCGGCGCTATCGTCAAGGCAGCGTTTGCAGCACGGCGCGTCGCCCGCGTTATTCTCACGCTGCAGCACCCCGAAGGTCGGCCACTGCCGTTCGGTGCCCAGGTAAGCAATGCCCAAGGCCAGCCCCTGGCCGTGGTCGGCCAGGCAGGGCAAGCGCTGCTGGCCATCGATGAAACCCCTCAGCAATTACAGGTGCGCTGGGGTGAGCAGGCACAGCATACCTGCCAGCTCACCATCGACCCCGTCAACATCCCCTCCAATCACGGCTACCGCACGCACAGTGCACTGTGCTTGTGATGGATGCCCTGATCCAAGGATTCAGCCCAATGAAACGCTCTACGCCCCTGTGCGCCATGGTATTAGCCTCAGCCTTCTCGACCAATGCACTGGCAGAATGCTTCTGGGAAGACAGTAAATCCGGACACATGGAGTTCAACCTGCGTCTAGGCACCTACTGGATCCCTCGCGACGCACCGGTCGGCACCGTGATCGGTACACTGAACCAAGCCAGTAACCTGCGCAACGAGATGGGTATCAACCTGGTCTGCGACTACCAAGGCATCCCCCTGACCGTGCAATTGCAGGCAACTACGCCGATCGTATCCGACCCGGTCCCGCCGGTAGGTGGTGAAGACCTCACCGGTCGTATCCTGCAAACAGGCGTTGACGGCGTTGGCATTCACATACGCCTGCAAGAACCTTACATGAAAGGGATTTCGCCCAACTTCTGGAGGCCGGTGACATGGGATTCGATCCCCTATCAAGGTCGGGCAGAGCATAGCACCGCGCCGACGGGTATCTATGCCAGACGGCTGAAAGCTCAAATCACACTGATCAAAACCGGCCCCATTGCGGCAGGCCCTCAAGCGTTCAATGGCAAGCAGCTGTTCAGCGGCGTATTCAGTGACGTTGGCAATGTGCTGAGCTATAACTTGCATGGCACCGTCATGCAGGCACAATGCACACTCACCGGCAACCCTGTCAGCGCCGACCCGGTACTGCTGGGCGATCACGATCTGAGCAGCTTTAGCGGAACGGGCTTCACCACCGCGCCAACGCCGTTCTCCATTACCCTCAACGATTGCGTGACCGACAGCGGCTCTGGCGTGCAGGCTTACCTGAACTTCGATGGGGTCAAAGGCTCCACGATCATCGACAAGGACCGTGGCCTGTTCAGCCTGACCAGCTCATCGACCGCGCAGGGTATCGGCATACAGTTGCTGCATCACGACGGCAGTGCGGTGAAACTCCAGCAGGACGTACCCGTGGCCCCTATTGCTACCGGTCAAACCCGACTGGACTTCCAAGCCCGCTATTACCAGACTCAAGCCGCTGTAAAAGCAGGGAGTGCCGAAGGGGCGTTGAGCTTCACCGTAAGCTATCGCTGAATTTCTGCAACAACCCTCGTGGCAACCGGAAATTTTTGAAAGGTTCTTGCGTGATAGGGTTGAAGGCCTTCTGCGCGTTGAGCCTGTAACGCATCACGCCATCGCCGGTCCTGAAGCTCAGGTCTACGCTGGTTGCCGTACGCCCGTTGAGCGCGCCACGGCTGAGCAAACGGAACATCGACCACGGCCCTCGGTACTCCAAGCTGCTGCTATTGCCGTTCTGCCTGAGCAAGGTCAGGTTGCTGCGCACCTGCTGCCCCAAAGTATTGGGCCAGACGATACCGGTGATCTGGCTCGGACCATGGGTATAAGAGATCAGTTGGCCATCCAGGTCCAGCAAGCTTGTGCGCTGGTTGGCGCTCAACCCCAGGGGCTCGATGCTGAACTGCACACTCAGGTTGCCGCGCTGATCGAAGAAGGTCTCACGGATACGGTCTGCCCGCTCCAGCTGTTTGATCACATCGCTGCGGATCAGTGATTGCCCCTGCTGACCGGCCTGCAGGGCTTCGAGGTTATCCTTCAGGAAGACCTTCAGGTACTGATCGTTGAACTGCTGCAGCCGCCCCTTCGGCCCGAAGAAGGCCTCAAAGTCGTCCAGCGAAGCATCGGGTGCCCTTACCACGAAGGGGTAGCGCCCTGCCAGCCGCTGCTGGAAGAAGCTGTACACCTCGGCATCCCAGCGCCGCTCCAGCTCGCGCAGGGCTTCGATATTGAGCACTTGCGCCGTTTGATCGGCCACTTTTCTGACCTGGTGGTTGATCGGCTCTGGTAAGCCGGTGGCTAAGCGTTGCAGGGTGCCAATTGGATCCTGCCCCGTCATCGAGAAACGTTGATGCACGGCGTGGAGTGCAGCCTTGCCCCTGTCCGGACTGTCCTGCACCGCCTTGGCGTAATCATGAACGGCCGCCATGGCGCCAAGGGTTTCATCGTAGTAGCTCGGTTTATCGCCCGCTGACTGCAACATGGCGCTCAGCCCGGAAAAAGCCCGCTGAATAGCCCAGGCCTGCTGTTGCTCGGGGTTGCTGCTCTTAGGTTGCAGCGCTTCGGTCTCTCTGGGGGGCTCGACGCTCACAGGTGTAGAAAGTGAAGTGTTATCTCTTACCGTATCCAGCAACCGATGCAGGGGGGCCACGGGCCCGGTGAACTGCTGCAGGATCGCAACCCCATGATCCAGATCGCGGAAGTCAGCCACCGTAATGGCGTTCAAGGCGCGCCGCCAACTGTCGACGTAGTCCGCGCTGTACAAGTTGCGCAGCCGCTCGCTCAATGCTTCACGATCAGCGTCCGAGTAATCAAGCTGGTCGCGTTCACCCAAAGCCCATTGGTCGATCATTGCCATGTCGGCAAACCGCTGGCTGCGCGGCTCGAAGTACTCCTTGAAGCCTTTGGCGGTGAGCAGCGGTGCCAGCAGGACACCATCGCCCTTTCCGGAACTGCCAGATAACTGATACACCACATCAAAGCCTGGCCCCACTTGATGACGCAGGTCCAGGCCGGTGTGCAACTGCTCCCCAGCCTGGTGTTTCAAGCTCGCATACACTCGCTCTGGCAGCGGTACCCTGCGCAAGGCCTGCTGCACCTCGGCAACACGCTGTTTGTACTGCGCAAGATCGGTATCGGCATAGGCCAAGGCGTACTTCAGGTGCCGCATCAGGTTCCGTTGCAGTTGGCCCTGACCGGGGAACTTCTGTTGCCACTGGCGGGCCATCCAGTCTTCGACCCATTCGGGGCGGCGGTTCTGGCGGTCCTCCAGCATGCGGTAAATCCTGAGTGCAGCCATTTGCTGCTCACTGCCTGGGAGCGCCGCGTTCATGGCATCGACCACGCCGCTGGCCAAGGCCGGCAGGAAGCGTTTGGAGAGCAAGCTCAGGTAGGCCTCATCGACCGTAGGCCCGATGGCTCGCCCCTGATACAGCCCCAGATCTGCAACACCCGGCCACGCAGCGCGATAGTCGCCAAACACCGACACGGCATCACGGATCTGGTCCAGCGGCTCCAGCAGGTTGCGCCCGGTCGGATCCACCCGCTGATCCACTTCGTGATGACTGTACTCCCTGCTCTTGGCGAGCACATTGGCGGCTTTGGCATCATTGATATCGAAGTAACGCTGCCAGCTGGCAATAGCCACACAGACTGCCAAAACCCCCACACCGGAGCCTACCCAGAGCAACTGGCGCTTGGTGCGCGCCACCCTGACGTTATCGCCAGCAAGCCCGGCCTCCTGATAGATGACCCGTTTGAATGCGTGCTGGATGAAATAGGCCAGCGCCTTGCCTTGCGCCTTGCCCTCGAGCAACGGCAGCTTCGTCTTGTAGGGCTGTGCCGCTTCACGTACGAACGCGTTCAGCATGTCACCCTGCTGCACGACCGAAGACCAGTACACGCCACGTACCAAGGCAGGGGTGGTGAAGCGGTCGCTTGCCAGCGCTTCTTTCAGAAAACCCAGCAGTATGGGGCGCAACCCGATTAGCTGGGCATGTAATGTAAAGAGACGGGTTCGCGATGGAGCCTCGCCTAACGTATCGAGACGATCGACAACCTGCTCAAACATCTGCCTGATCAATCGGTCGTAGTGATCGCCGTATTCTTCCAGCCAGGCGTCGAACGTGCCCACCGCATCCAGCTTGAAAGTGAAGCCCAGCATCTTTTCCCGGGAGCCAGCGGGAAGCCCGGCGTAAAACTGGTCAAAACCATCCAGCAGATCGAACTTGGTCAGCACGACATACAACGGCAGGCGGGAGCCCAACTGAATGCTCAGCTCGTACAGCCGCGTACGCAAGACATGCGCCAGTGCAACGCGCTGCTCAGGTGTGCCGTGCAGTAGCGCGGGGAGGTCGACAGCCAGCAGCACGCCGTTGAGTGCTCTTCGGCTGCGATTGCGCACCAACCAACCCAGCAAGTGTTGCCACAACCTGGCTGCAGTATCGGCAGGAACATCATTGGCATCGGCTTCCTCGGCTGGCGAAACTGGCCGCGATGCTTGACTGATGAAGGCGCCCGGTGGATCGATGATCACCGCCTCGTTGCTGACCCACCAACCGATCGGGTGGGCGAGCGCTTGCGCTTGTCGGCCTCGTGCCTGCGCCTTGTCGATGCGGGTCAGCGAGAAATTCTGTTCGGTACGGTCGATGAAGCTGGTCTTGCCGGCGTGCTGGTCGCCCAACACCAAGTACCAGGGCAATCGGTACAAGGCGCGTCGCCCACCCGCATTGTGCAGAAATCGCGAAAGGCCTTGGTTCAATGCCTTCTCTTGCGCCTCAACGAACGGCAACGTGCGGTCCAGCTCGGCGGCCACCGCCTGATTGCGTTCTGCCTGCAGGCGGTGATTACGCCTGCGCAACACAACCAGCCAGCACAGCAGGGGCACCAACACGAGTACCAGACTGGCCAGCCCTCGATGGGCCATGCTGGCCAACGGTTGCTGCTCGCGCCACGTCCATTGCGGACCGAGCCACCAGATGGCAACCAGCATCAGTACAGCACCCAGTACGAGTAGCACCGGCATGGCCAAACTCATACGCGTCACCAAGGGCAAGCCCCAGCGTTTGATGTACTTCCATAGAGGGTTCATCGTGACTCCCGTTCCTTGTTCCGATCAGCCTGCATTAGCGGTGCCGCATACCGCTGAAGGCGTTGGAACACCTCCGGCTCCCAGGCGCTGGCGGCGGTTTCCTGCATGGTTCTGGCTACACCTGCACATAGGTCCCTGGCCAGCCACGACACGCCCCTAGCAGCCAACAGGTCAGCGGCGATGATGGTGGTGTGGCAACGCTCACGGGGGGCGTGGAGCTCCGCCTGCATCCCCTGTAGCCTGAGCAAGACCGGCTCCACGCCACCCGCCTCCAACTGGCTGACCAGTTCCTTACGCAGGCTGACAAATTCATGGGCGGCTGCCCCCAGATCCGATGCGCTGTGTGGGCCCTTGAGCCACGCCAGGCATTGGTCATCGACAAACACCCGGCCGTCGCTGAAGCACAACTGCTGCAGTGCCGGCAAGCGCTGCACGAACCGTGCGGTCGCAGCACGAATGGCTTCAGCCACCTCGCTCATGGCCAATCGCGTAGCGGCGGTGGCCGCGAGGAAACTGCCGCGTATCCAGTAGGGGCAAGCCGTCACACTCTTTTCGATCCGCAATAGCAAGGCCGCGTCAATCGCGGTCCCCGCAATGGCCTCTTCATAATCACCGACAATATCCTGAGGTACGGCCATCAGCTCGGTGCGGTTACCTTGCTTGGTTTGAGGTGCCGCCTGGATATGAGCCCACAAGCCGAACCGACGTAACTGGTAGCCGGCAGGATCATAGGGGTCCTGCTGGTTAATCAGTTCGGCCATAGTGAGCACCGCTCTTCGGGACTCACGCTCGCTGCCCAACGACACACGCAGCATTGGCGTGGCGATGACATCGGCCATTGGTGCAGATTTGATACCGCTTGCAGGGGCCTTGGCCGGTGCTGAGTTACTCGCGCCGTTGGCCAGCTCTATGTGTTTGCCAAGCAGCCGCTTCAGTTCGCCCAGAACGGCTTCATCCAGCTGCGCGGCAGCTTGCTGCTGTTGCAAACGTTGCAACGCGTCCTCTGCCGCCGCCGTATGAGCGGGGCTGTATGTGAAGCGGTCCAGCTGTGGCAGCGCTTCGATCAAACGATTGAGTATCAGGGCAACCAACTTGCGTTTACCCAAGAAACCTTTGGGGCCAGGTTTCGGGTACGAGCCTTCCCAATACTGTTCGATCAAGCCAGCGAGCATTGCCAAGGTAAAACCCCACCGTTCCCAGCATCGGTTGCGCAGCCAGGCGGCACTCAGATGCGCGGCGATGCGCAAATGTTTGCACTGCGAACCCAGGTACTGGCAGGACGCTTCTTCGATGTAAACCCAGTCGATGGAAGCCTCCTGCAGCCCACCCAGCTTGACCATCTCCTGGTCAATGGCCTGGTAGGTTTCGTCCTCCACATCGAACAAACCGGCAGGGCTCTGAGCGTCGATGGGGGCAAGCAACCGGGCAATTTCCTGTGCAGTGACCTCTGCTACCAACGGCATGCTTTGCGCGCCTCATCGATGAGTGGGTCGAGCCCCTGAGCGTCGAAAACCAGGCCGTCAACGGCTGGGTTGTCACTCCCGACGTAAATGCGCTTAGCCCCGATCAATTGCTTGATCTGCTCGATGCCCGGCAGCCCTCGCCCGGCATCGAGCACCTGACCGTTCTCTCTCACCTGCCAAGGCGTAGGGGCAGTTGAGCCATGCTCCCCTAGCAATCGCACGGTCACCCGGCCGGTATCGATGGGGTGCGCGGTGACCAGTTGGAGCCTGGAGATGTTCTGCACACAACTGATTACCAAGTAGGGCGCCGGTGTGATCAGGGTGTCGGCAGGCGCCGAAATCATGACCTCGTCATCCCCACGGCTGAGACGGAACATCAGGTCCCCTGGTGCACGCTCCAGCGCCTGGGTCACTACGCGACGCAATGTGGGCGCATCTTGCTCTTGCGCTGACCACTGTCGACTCATCGTGTGCGCCGGCGTGCCCGCAGCCTGATCAAAACATGCCAGACGCTCGATGTTGGACACGATTCGCGGACAGTCCCGCGGCTCGACTGCCAAGGCCGGCGCCCAGCAAAACAATAATAAAAGCCAAACGCCATTTGGATAGCGAGGAACCATTCCATCTCAACTCTTTTATTTAACAGCACACCGGCACTGGCAACAACCGGCCACTCCAAAACAGCGAAACAAGGCTAGTACACGAAGACGGATACTTACAAGAAATTATTTTGTTACATATTCAAACTCGACGCCAGGCAAATATTAAGCGCATGGTTTTTTAGCAACAAGACGCTCAAGCATCGGAGGCTTCAGCCATTCACGTTTAATATTAAACGCCAACTTGTAGGACGCTTCCTACATATAGGCTTCGCACCAGCAAGGATATATAGCCATGCGCAAATCATCCGGTTCTATCGCACCCAAGGAACGCATCAACATCAAGTATGTACCCGCCACTGGCGATGAACACGCCGAAATAGAGCTGCCGCACAAGATGTTGGTGCTGGGTGATTTCGGTCTGGATGACACCCGCGCTTTGGAAGACCGCTCAGTCATGCGCATCGATAAACACACCTTCAACAACGTGTTGAACGATGCCGCTGTCAGCCTGGCCATGTCCGTGCCCTCCGAGCTCAGCACAGCCCCGGATGCGGAGCTGGCGGTCGCCCTGCAGTTCACGTCCATCGACGACTTTGGGCCCGACAGCATCGCCCGCCAGGTTCCGGAGCTGAACAAGCTGCTGGAGCTACGCGAAGCGTTGGTGGCCCTCAAAGGCCCGCTGGGCAACGTGCCGGCGTTTCGCAAGCAACTGCAGCACCTGCTGAGCAACGAGCAAGCGCGCAAACAACTCGCCGAAGAACTGGACCTGGTGCTTGAGGCGCCAAAAAAAGACTGAGACAACGGAGCGTCCCCATGCCAAAGCAAAACAGCACGACCCTCACGGCTGAAACAACAACCGAGACATTGAGCAACGCCACCTTGCTCGACCAGATCATGGCAGAAACCAGATTGGTGCCCTCTCAAGAGGGCTATCAAGTCGCTCGCCAGGGTGTATCGGCCTTTATTGCCGACGTCCTGAAAAGTCATGACCCAGATCAATTAATCAATAAGCACCGCGTTGATCAGATGATTGCAGAGCTGGATCGGGTACTCGGCAAACAGATGGACGCCATCCTGCACCAGCCCGCGTTCCAGCAGCTCGAGTCGGCTTGGCGCAGCCTCAAACTTCTGGTCGACCGCACAGACTTTCGCGAGAACATCAAACTTGAGGTTTTGCATGTCAGCAAGGACGACTTGCTCGACGACTTCGAGCATGCGGCTGACATTACCTGCAGTGGCATTTATAAACATGTCTACACCGCAGGTTATGGCCAATTTGGTGGTGAACCGGTTGCCGCGATGGTCGCCAACTACAGCTTCGGCCCCTCTTCACCCGATATCAAGCTATTAAGTTACATGGCCTCGGTCGGCGCCATGTCACATACCCCTTTTCTTGCAGCACCCTCCCCTGAATTCTTCAACCTCAGCAGCTTTGAGGAGTTGCCCAACCTGAAGGAGATCAAGGACATCTTCGCCGGCCCACGGCACGCCAAGTGGCGTGCGTTCCGTGAAAGTGAGGATTCGCGCTATGCGGCGCTTGCCGGGCCGCGCTTCATGCTCCGCTCTGCCTATCATCCGCAAGAAAACCCCGTGCAGAGCTATCACTACGCCGAGGACATCGCCGGCCGACACGAGAACTACCTGTGGGGCAACTCCGCCTTCCTGCTGGCCAGTTGCATCAACGACAGCTTTGCCCGCTACCGCTGGTGCCCGAACATCATCGGTCCACAGTCGGGTGGCGCCGTCGAGGACCTGCCGGTACACCTGTACGAGTCCCTGGGTCAGCTGCAGGCCAAGATTCCGACCGAAGTCCTGATCTCCGACCGCAAGGAGTTCGAGCTGGCCGAAGAGGGCTTCATCGCCCTGACCATGCGCAAAGACAGCGACAACGCCGCGTTCTTCTCAGCCAACTCGGTACAAAAACCCAAGCACTTCCCCAAGACGCCCGAAGGCCTGCAAGCGCAGACCAACTACAAGCTCGGCACCCAGCTGCCTTACCTGTTCATCGTCAACCGGCTGGCCCACTACATCAAAGTGCTGCAACGCGAGCAGATCGGTAGTTGGAAAGAACGCAAGGACCTTGAGTCCGAACTGAACAAATGGATCAGGCAGTACGTTGCCGACCAGGAAAACCCGTCAGCCGATGTGCGCAGCCGTCGTCCGTTGCGTGCTGCGCGGGTCGAGGTTTCGGATATTGCCGGTGACCCGGGCTGGTACCAGGTTTCGCTCGCCGTGCGCCCGCATTTCAAATACATGGGCGCGAACTTCGAGATTTCCCTGGTCGGGCGGCTCGACACGCAATGAGTGGTCTTTTCAGTCGTTTGAAGGTGGATCAGTCCGTTAGCCGCGAACCCTCCCTGCAGGAGAACGCTTCCGAGAAGTTCGCCGCCATCAAGTGCCACCTCGAAACGTTGCTCAACGCTCGCCAGGGTTGCTCCAAAAGCAGCCCTGAGCTGGGCCTGCGTGACTTCAACGGGCACGACGTCAGCAGTGGCGACCTCCTGAAGCAAGTGGGCGCGGACATCCGCCGCACCCTTCAGCGCTTTGAGCCGCGCGTGCACGTGCGAACGCTCAGCGCCATGCCCGATTGTCATGCCCCGCTGGAGCTGCATTTCAGGCTGGACTGCTTGGTGCAGGTCAACAACCACACGGAGCAGCTACAACTGGAGCTGCTGGTCAACGGCCATAACCGCCACACCCGCGTGAGGTGACCCATGTCACTCAAGGACCGATTCAGCGAAGAGTTGCGTTACCTGCATGAACTGGGGAACGACTTCGCCCAGGACAACCCGCAACTTGCCCGTCTGCTTGGCAAGGGTGGCAGCGACCCGGATGTCGAACGCCTGATGGAAGCCTTTGCATTTCTCACGGCCAAGCTGCGGCTCAAGCTGGAGGACGACCTGCCGGAGCTGACGCACCCGATGCTGCAGCTGCTGTGGCCCAATTACCTGCGGCCTTTGCCAAGTGCCACGATCATCCAGTTTAAGCCGCGCAAGCAGGCGCTCAGCCAGTCGCACCGTATCCCCAGGGGATCACGGCTCTTTTCCAAACCCGTGGACGGAGTGCCCTGCGAATTTCGAACCTGCACAGCGGTGGACATCCACCCGTTCGAGATCGATGCGGTAGGTGCGACCCAGACACTCGACAGTTCGGCGGTTTGGCTCGGTTTGCGAACATTGGTCGAGCGGCCATTGAATGCCCTGGGCTGCGCCAGTCTCGACTTCCATCTGAGCGGAGACACCCTTACTGCCCGCACGTTGTATCTGTGGCTGTCCCAGTACCTTGATCAGGTCAGCATGACCATCAATGGCGAGGTTCGCCGGCTGCCGTCCAGCAGCATCGTCTTCCCGGGTTTCAGCCCTGACCAAGCATTGCTGCCTTACCCCCAGAACGTCTTCGACGGCTACCGGATTCTGCAGGAGTACTTTGTATTTCCCGAGCGTTTCCACTTCTTCAGCGTAACCGGGCTGGAGAAGGTCTGGCCCGGTCAGGCGGCTGAGAAAGTCAGCCTCGAATTTTATTTCACCCGCCAGTTACCGGATTCGCTGCGTGTCGGCAGCGCCGACTTCAGTCTGTTCTGCACCCCTGCGGTGAACCTGTTCAGCCACAGCGCCGAACCCATCGATCTCTCCAGCCGGCCCGCCCAGGTCGAGCTTACGCCCCGAGGCAAGCAGCCGCACGCCTATGAAATCTTCAGTGTCGACCAGGTCATCAGCACCCGAACGACCACTGATGGCAGTACCGGTGAACACCTTCGCACGTTCCGCCCCTTTGAGTCATTCGCCCATGAGATCGAGCATGTGCAAGGTCGCACAGCCCTGTACTACCGGTGCAGTATCGAAGACTCACTGCGGGGCGATGGCGTCACGCACCGCATCGCATTCGTACGTGCCGACGCCAATGCCTACATCGGCGAGCTGGAAACAGCGTCCATCGACCTGACCTGTACCAACCGCGACCTACCGCTGGCGTTAACCGTCGATGACATCAATGTGACTTCCGAGGTCACACCGCCCTTGGCCACCTATACCAACCTCCGTCCTCCCACCCGCCCCTACCGGCCGGTACTGGACGGCCAGTTGCAGTGGGCCCTGATCTCCAACATGTCGCTCAACTACCTGTCGCTCCTCTCGGCCGAGCCGCTGAAAGCGGTCATCAATGCCTATGACTTCGCAGCCCTGCATGACATCCAGCAAACCCGCACCACCCGTAAACGCCTCGATGGCATTCGGGATATTCAAACCGAACCTCTGGATTGGCTGATCAAGGGCCAGCCCATTCGCGGGTTGCGTACACGGCTGAAGCTGGATCAAGGCGCATTCCTCTGCGAAGGCGACCTGTACCTGTTCGGTTGCGTGCTGGCGCACTTCTTTGCCCTGTACGCCAGCATCAACGCCTTCCACCAACTGGAAGTGATCAACACCACCAACAACGAGCACTACACATGGCCCATCCAGACCGGCAAACAACCGCTGATCTAGCCGACCAGCTGCTCGCTGAGGCACACCAGTACAACTTCTTCCAGTTGCTGGAGCGCCTGCACGGCTTGCACGGGGATGACTTGGAACCACGCTGGCCTGCTCCAGCCACACGGCTGCGCGTGCGGCTCGCCAGCGACCCGCGCCTGACCTTTCCCGTGTCCGACGTGTACAAGGCCGAACGCATGCCTGAAACAGCAGACCGCTATCGCGTGTGCACCACATTCATGGGGCTGCACGGTACTGACTCGCCCTTGCCTACCTATTACCTGGAGGAAGTGTCGTACGAGCATGCCCATGGCATCGGTGTGCGGCCAGCCTTCTTTGACTTTTTCAATCACTACCTGCTCAGCCTGTTGCACCGCATCTGGCGCAAGTACCGCTATTACATCCGCTTCCAGCCGGGCGCGACCGACGGCTTCTCGCAGTACATCTTTGCCCTGCTCGGCCTGAACGACAAACAGCTGCGCGGCGACACCCCGCTGCCCTGGAGCCGCCTGCTCAGCTTTGCCGGGGTAATTGCCAGCCGCAGCCGTGCGCCGGGTACCGTTGCCGGCATCATCGCCCACTGCTTCGACTTGCAGCAGGTGCACATCCGCGAGTTCGAGACCCGCTTGGTCCCCACCACCGCCAGGCAGCTGGTGAGCCTGGGCCGCCGCAATGGCCAGTTGGGCAGCTCCTTCATGGTCGGCAGCCGCACGCGAACCCGCAGCAGCAAGTTCACCATCGTGATCAGCGAACTTGACCAGGAGCAGTTGCGGGACCTGTTGCCCAGCGGCATCAACTTCAATCGCTTGCGTGCACTGATCGACGTCCTGTTGCGCGATGGCCTGGCCTATGACCTGGAGCTGCGTCTGAAGCCGAACGCGCTGTCGCCCTTCTGCCTGCACCGTAGTCAAGGCGCCTACCTGGGCTGGACCAGCTTTGTGGATGACCGTCACGGCCACATCAGCCCTGTGGTGCGGTTCCGGGGGCGCTCATGAGCACATTGACCTTGAGCATCACCAACCTTGATCAGTTGCAACACAACGTCACTGCCCGTCATCAGTTTGACCGCACGGGCGGCACCCTCGGCAGCGCAGGGGCCACCTGGAGGATCAACGATCGTGAGCAGATCATTGCACCGATCCATTGCGAGATTCGCTGGATCGAGGGCAGCTTCTGCGTGATTGATTGTTGTCAGCGTACCTACCTGAATGACAGCTACGACAGCTTGGGATCGCTCGCCCCCAGGCGGCTGCTGGAAGGTGACCAGTTGCGCGTGGGCACCTATCGACTGCAAGTTCAATTTACGCGAGCCGATGCACGCTCGGTGGAGGACCTGTTCAGGTTTGAACAGCGAACCCTTGATCACTGGCTACTGGAGGCTCCAGCCAACCCTTGGCAACCCACTTCAGGCGCCAAGCACGTTGTCGCCGACATCTGCACAGCCTTCGCGCCAGGTATCGGCAACGATCCCTTGGCCGCACTGGACACCGCGACAGGGGCAGCCCAAGAGAGCCCTCTGGAACACCTGATTGCAGGAGAACGGCCATGACCCGTCATTCATGCGTGCCCGGCCTGCTGATTGCGCTACTAGGGCTTCACGGTTGCACCTCCCTGAGCAAAATCGGCCAAGTGGTGATGGATCCCTCGATACCCGTCGGCGCACCTAGGGAACACCCTACCCAAGTCGCGTTCAGCATCAATGCCAGCCCGACGCTCAATGGCAATCCGAACAGCCTTGAGATGGCGCCCGAGGAGGAGCCCGTCATCGAGCCAAGCCCCTATGGCGTTAGCCTGAGCGCAGGTGACCCCTACGTGCTGACCGAAAAGGTCGGGGCTTTGTTCGAGTACCTTCAGGCGCATTTCCCGGCGATGTCGCCCGTCGACATGCCAGTGGAGGAAGGCGAGGAGCCGGCGCGCTCCCCCTTGGAAGAAAGTGCCCCCGGCAGCTACGACGATCCGACTGTAGTCCTGACCTTGCCGCCCACCACTACCGTGACGGCAGAGCCAATCGCTACCTCCATGGCCATCAAAATCCTGCAACTGCGCGACGATTCGCTGCTGCGCAACAGTGTGTATGAGCTGTTGGACAAGGACCCGGCCAAAGCGCTGCGAAGCACCCACATCCGCGATGACGACTACCTGCTACGCCCTGGCCAGTTCAAGTTCATCCCCTTTGCGCCTATCGAGCCGGACACCCGCTTCATTGCGGTGATTGCCGACTACCGCAACCAGGAAAACGCCACCTGGAGCCAAGTGCTGCGCATCCCCCCTCGCGGCCACCAGATCATCCTGTCGGTGTTGCTCAACGACACGCAGGTTCTGCTCAAGGAGGAAAACTGATGGCGCCTGTAACGCTGGCCTTCCCCTCAATCACGCTGACACGGAGCGCTCATGAGTTCACGTAACCCCGTCTTGTGGCCTGAAGGCCTGTTCGTCAAACCGCAGCATTTCCAGCAAGCTGCCCGTGCCGCCGATGCGGCGGTGCATCAACGTATTGGCAGCCTGAACGCCGCCTTCTATGGCTTCAGCGAGTTGCAGTTGAACGACGATTACCTGAGCCTGGGCAAGGTCGCCATCACCCGTGCACGGGGCATCATGCCGGACGGCACGGTGTTCGATATCCCTGCAGACCTGCCACCGCCGCCACCGCTGGAAATCGAAGACGACGGCGCGAAAGACAGCGAGATCTACCTGTGCCTGCCGCTACGCACCGAAGGTGGCCGTGAAGCCAACTGGTCCGATAACCCCGCCAACTTCCGTTACAGCGCCCAGGCCCTGGAAATAAAGGACACCCACAGCGCCGACGGTGACCTGGTCCAAGTCGACCTGGCAGTGCCCAACCTGCAGCTCAAACGCAAGGCCGACGACAGCAGTTCCTACACCCGCCTGGCCGTGACCCGCATTCTGGAACGGCGCCCCGATGGCAGCCTGCAACTGGATGCAGGCTTCTATCCCACCAGCGTTTCAGTGCGGGCCATACCTGCGCTGCAAAGGTTCCTGGAAGAAATCACCAACGCCCTGCGCGAACGCGCCCGCAACCTCGCCGCCCGTATCGGCGCCTCAGGCCAATCCGGCATCGCCGACATCCGCGACTTCAACCTGCTGCAGGCCATGAACCGCTGGTGGCCATGCTTCCAGCATCTGGCCAGGCAAGGGCAAACCCACCCCGAACAGTTGTACCTGTGCATGAGCCAGGCCTGTGGCGAGTTCGTGACGTTTACCGACGAGAGCCGGCTGCCACAGGAATATCCCGCCTATCAACATACCGCGCTGCGCACCTCCTTCAAGCCGCTGGAGGACACGCTACGCCGGGCACTGAGTACGGTACTGCAACCCCGCGCCGTTTCGCTGCCGCTGGAAATGCAGGAGTACGGCGTCATGACGGCCGTGCTGGAGGACCGTCGGCTGATCGATGAGGCCACCTTCATCCTGGCCGTACGCGCCGATGTACCACCCCAGGCGTTACGCCAGATGTTCATTCAGAAAGCAAAGATCACTTCACTCGAAGCGCTGGAGAACCTGGTACCGCTGCAACTGCCCGGCATCCCTCTGAACGCCTTGCCGGTTGCACCTCGCGACCTGCCCTTCCACGCAGGCTTCAGCTATTTCGAGCTGGACCGGCGTGACCCGGCGTGGGCGTGCATGAAAACAGCCAATGGCTTCGGGCTTCATGTGGCTGGGGACTTCCCTGGGCTGGAGCTGCAGTTCTGGGCGATCAGGAGTGAATGAGATGAAAGAGGCTACTCACGCCCCTCAAGATGACAACAAGGGGTTCTTCGGGGCGATAAACAATGCAGATAGCGGAGTGAAGATCTCGTCTCAGGATTCAACGCCAGCAGTCCCGGGCGAGCCTGCTTTTGAGGGGTACCCCGCCGACCCTGAATTCCAGCTGCGTGGCGGGTACGACAACCTGATGCTGGATGCCGCCGCCCCTCTATTCGGCCTGGTGATACGCCTGCGCTCCCTGGATGCCTTGCCTAACATCAAGGACGTGCACCAGCAAGTGCGTAACCAGATCGACAACATTCGCGAGGAGATACGCCAGCACGGTTACGAACCCGCTCAGTTGCTGGCCTACTCCTACGGTCTTTGCCTGTTCATTGATGAAGCAGTTATGGACAGGCCCTGGGGCAAGACCAGCTGCTGGAGCCAGGAACCGCTGCTCAGCATCTTCCACGACGAAACCTGGGGTGGGGAGAAGATCTTCACAGTTCTCTCGCGCCTTATGCAGGAGCCCGAGCGCTACCGGGACGTGCTGGAGTTCATGTACTTCGCACTGTGCCTCGGCCTGAAGGGCAAGTACGCCATCGCGCCGAAGGGCGAAGCATCCCTGAACACACTGATACACCAACTCCACGGGGTTATCCGAGCACTGCGCGGCCCGACGCCGGAGACCGTTTGCGATCCCTATACCAACGTCGCCCCGCGCAACTTCCGCATGAACCGGCAATGGCCGTGGTGGAGCCCGCTGGCTCTCTCCGCCCTGGTCATGGCGGTGGCCTACAGCATCTACAGCTACCGGCTGAACCTGATCACCACCGAGGTGCTGGCGTCGTTGAACGGCATCTTGCAGCAGTAGCAAGCCCACACAGGGCACAACGGGTTTCAAGGAGTTAGCGAGGCGTTTGCTTCGTTGAAAAGCCCATCGTTCCCGATGGCCACGCCACCCAGAGTGCGCGTGCTTTATCCACATGGACGCAGGAGAGACTGCCATGCCAACACCCGCCTACATCAAGATCACTGGCCAAACTCAAGGCAACATCACTGCTGGTGCATTCACCGCTGACTCCGTCGGCAATGTTTACCAGCAAGGCCATGAAGACGAAATCCTGGTTCAGGAAATCAATCACGAGGTCACGACACCTACTGATCCACAAAGCGGGCAACCCAGCGGTCAGCGTGTACACAAGCCGTTCAGGTTCACCAGTTCGCTCAACAAAGCCACGCCGCTGATGTATCAAGCGCTGGCCACCGGCGAAATGCTGCCCTCCGTCGAAGTCAATTGGTACCGCACCTCGACGGAGGGTAAACAGGAGCACTTCTTCACCACCAAGCTCGAAGACGCAACCATCGTCAGCATCAATACCGTTCTGCCCCACGCTCAAGACAAGGAGAACGAGAACTACACACAACTGATCGAGGTAGCACTGGCCTACAGGAAGATCATGTGGGAGCACGGGGTAGCCGGTACCGCTGGCTCCGATGATTGGCGAGCACCCGTCGCCTGATTCTCATGAATGCTCCGGGCGGGCTCACCTGCCCGGACTTTGTGTCACCTCAGACGGCGGACAAGGATTGCTTATGCCTAGCCAATCTGATTTGCGTTACAGCTTCCAGCCTTTAGTTGGCAAAGCCGAACTCGACGTGGTGTCGTTCGAACTCCGCGAGGGCGTCAGCATGCCCTTCGCGTTGGAGCTGAAACTGATCAGCTTCGAAAACGATATCGACTTCGGGCACCTGCTCGACAAACCCGTGCTCTTCACCCTCTGGGAAGGCGAGCGCCCAGTGCGCTACGTGCATGGT